>PWYU01000039.1 GCA_003567725.1 Syntrophomonadaceae bacterium
GATGCCGGACTGGCCATGCAGCAGTTAATGCTCGCCGCCCACGCTGAAGACCTGGGAACCTGCTGGGTGGCCTGGTTTGACGAAACCACTGTCCGGGAGGCTTGCAAGGTGCCGGCGGAATACAGGGTGGTCGGCTTCAGCCCGCTGGGCTATCCGGAAAGCCAGCCCTCGCCTCGCGGCCGCAAGCCCCTGGGGGAAATAGTATGCCGGGAAGAGTGGGGTAATCCCGCCAACTTATAAATAAACGGAGCCGAGCCGCCTTGGAAAAAACAGTTGGCACCAACCGTAAAGCGAGACATGACTATCATATCGATGAAACGGTTGAAGCCGGCATTGTATTGACTGGAACCGAAGGGAAGTCGGTCCGTGGGGCAAAGGTTAACCTTAAGGATAGCTATGCCAGGGTTGTGGGCGGCGAAGTATTATTGTATAATATGCATATAAGCCCTTATGAACCGGGCAATCGTTTTAATCATGACCCCCTGCGCGTCCGCAAACTGTTGCTGCGCAAGGCTGAGATTAACAGGTTGGTTGGGAAGACCCGCGAGAAGGGTTTGTCCCTGATACCCCTCCGGGTTTACCTGAAGCAGGGCCTGGTGAAGCTGGAATTGGGTTTGGCCAGGGGCAAAAAACTCTACGATAAGCGGCGTGATATCGCCGAGCGCGACAGCAAAAGAGAGATGGAGCGCGCTTTTAGGGATAAGCAAAAAGATAATTAAACAAGGGGGCGTAAGGATTCGACGGGGGTTGTGGAAGCAGGAGTGGCAAGTCCAGGACCATCCCCTGGTTAAAACATGGAACGGCTATAAACGCCAAACCTAAATTAGCACTCGCTGCTTAAATAAAAGTAGCGCATCCCTTCTTTCTTCGGCCGGGGGAAAGAGCAGGGGTGTCAATTAACCGGTCTACCGCTGCAGCGGTTGTCCCACCTCTGCACCGGGAAATCTAACGGGACTTACACTAAAGGATCCTGTTCCGGGGAGCCTGCAGTGCGAAAACTAAAGCCGGGACTAAGCTTGTAGAAACTTCTGTAGCTGGGCCTTCGGACGCGGGTTCGACTCCCGCCGCCTCCACCAATTAAAATAAAAGTAGGGTCAGGTTTTGGGTGTGCAAAGAAAAGTTTGGCAAACTCAAGGTTTGACCCCTTTGAGTTATTAAAAGTTAACATCTTCTTACTGATAAATAATATACTGAAAATCAACGGGACTTGACACTTGGGAATAGAAAGGCAAGGTATGCTTTCTTGTGCTATAATTGGGCATGAACGAATTTTCTACTTGTTTTCATGTGGGGTGAGCGGAAATTAATAAAAACAATAAAAAACCGCTAAAGCTCCCAGATTTTAATGCTATGATGTTATCTGCTCAGCAGGTGGAAGAAATTCACAGGGCATCACTGAAGATTCTTTCAGAAACTGGAGTCAAAGTTGACAACAGCAGGGCAGTTGAGATTTTTTCTGATGCTGGGGCTACAATTGAAAAACATAAGGAAAAGGTAGTTGTAAAGATACCAGCTAAACTCGTTGAAGATTGTATTAAAAAGACACCCGGCAAAGTTACTTACCAGGGGCGTCTTGAAAAATGTGACTATACACCTGCAGGTGTTAATGTAAGCTTTACTACTTTTGGTGAGTGCAATTATATAATTGATTTGCACAACCACAAGGTACGTCCATCCATTAAAAAGGATTGCCGCGAATCGGCACTGATTTGTGATGCTATTGATTCAATTAAAGTAGTGGAAAGGCCCTTAAATCCCTCAGATTGTCCACCTGCAACTCAAACGCTGCATAATGCAGAATCTATTTTTACAAATACTGCCAAACATGCTTTTATAGGTGCAGGCAATGTTCATTCTTTAAACAAAATGAATGAGATTGCCAAAATATGCCTGGGTGGCAAGGAAATTAACAATCGAAAAATATTTACTGCCACTGTTTGTCCTGTGAGCCCTCTGGGTCTTGGAAAAGATTGCTGCGACATTATCATTGAGGCGGCCCTGTTAGATATCGGGCTGCTTATTTTTTCAATGCCGCTTGCCGGTGCTACTGCACCTGTAACATTAGCCGGAGCTTTAGTCCTGCAAAATGCAGAAATTCTCAGCGGACTGGTTTTGGCCCAGCTGACAAAACAGGGAACACCCTGCACGTACGGTAGTGCCGCTACCATTATGGACCTGACTCATGTGGATGTTTCTCTCGGAGCCCTGGAAATGGCTTTACTTAGTGCTGCTGCAGCTCGACTGGCGCAGTACTATGAACTACCCAGTTTAATATGCGGCGGAATATCTGATAGCAAAGTGCCTGATGCCCAGGCTGGTTATGAATTTAGCTATAGCGCGTTACTCTGTGCCCAGGCAGGGGGCAGTATTATCAGCGGGCTGGGTGTTTTGGAAAAGGGTATTACTTTTGACTATGCTAAACTTATGATGGATGTTGAAATGAGCAATTTTTTAACCAGGGTCATTGAGGGGATGAAAATATCTCCTGAAAACCTGGCACTTGAGATAATTGATGAAGTTGGCCAGGAGGGAGAATATCTTACTCATACGCATACTTTTGATCATATGCGTGAACAATCCACAGTTAATATATTTAATCGACTTAAAAGACCGGATTGGCAGGAAGAGGGAGAGAAATATTTATTTGAAAAAGCATACAAAGAAGCTGAAAATCTTATCTCAAACCATCGGCCAGACCTGCTATCCAAGAGCCAGCTTGAAGATATTTCTGAATTAATTAGTCAGTATGAATTGGAGCTTGGCATAAATAGGGATGAAGAGTTGAAATGAGTAGATCTAAAAGGCCTGATCTATCAGAAATAAAGGAAATAGCTTATCTTAATGATTTTTTGCGGAGTTTTTATATTGCAACAGGACTCTATACTGAAGCAGTTACACAAGAAGGAGAAACCTTATATTCGCTGGATGACATATCACGCTGTGAATTCTGTAATATTATACGGGAAACTCCTGGGGGAGTTAAGAGATGTAAGGAGTCCTATAAAAGAGCTGCAATTGAGGCGGCAAAATGGAAAGAGCCATACTTTTTTCGCTGTCATGCCGGACTTGTTATGTGGGCAGTGCCGGTTATCATCAAAGATAAACCGATAGGCAGCATTATTTGTGGTCAGGTTCTCCTCTGGAAACCTGATGACTTCTTCTGGCAGGAGCAAGAACATTTTCACTCAGGCAACCGAAATTTTGATAAGCTCATTGTTGCAGTGCAAAAGCTGGAAGTGGTTTCTGCAGAGCGTACTCAGGCTGCAGCAGACTTACTTTTTATTGTTGTAAATCATGTTGTTAAGCGCAATGTTAGAGTTTTAGAAGATATTGACTACTCGAATAAAATCCAGCAGGAATTAAGAGAAAAAATGGAAAAGGCAGGAGACGATTCCGGCAGCGAAGCTCGCCACTATGAAGCTTACATAAAGAAGGAGAGAGCACTGCTAAGCTATATTAGTCTTGGGGACAGGGCTAAAGCTGAAGCTTTGTTCAATACAATATTTGCTGATTTGTTTATTATTACCAGGGGTAGAATTGAAGAGATCAAGCAGAGAGCTTTCGAGCTTTGCTGTCTTGTTTCAAGGTCTGCGGTTGAAGGTGGAGTTGACGCTGAGAGAGCTATGGAGGTTCTTGATGAGTATGATTTAAAAGCATCTGATGTCACCACCGTTTTATTTCAGGCGAAGAAAATACTTGAGTATTTTTTAGACGATATTTTTGCATTTACCAGTAAAAAACACCTTGGTATGGTTAAACGGGCCCGCGAATTCATACTAGATAACTACAGCCAGCCAATCAAGGTTGAAGATATATCAGCTGCGCTATTTATTAGCTCATCACATTTAAGCCGTCTTTTTCGCCATGAATTAAACTGTACTGTGCTGGAATATCTGACCCGGGTTAGGATTGAGAAGGCAATCGAGCTTTTAAAAAGAAACGAAAATAGCGTGCAGGATGTGTCAAAAATGGTAGGTTTTAAGTATTCAAGTTACTTTGTCAGGATTTTTAAGCAGCATACCGGCATTACGCCTCTTGCTTATCGCAATAAGTTATTCTAGGAGGAAGCAATTTTGTACGAAACCGAACTAATAAGTCAGACAGTCATAGATGGGGATGCAGAAAGAGTGATCCAGCTAACTGAAAAAGCTTTGGAAAAGGGCTTTTTAGCGGAAGATATTCTTGAAAATGCTTTAATGATAGGAATGAATGCTGTTGCTGATAAATTTAAGCACCGAAAAGTAATGATTCCTGAAGTATTAATGTCGACAAGAGCTATGCATGCAGGAATGATTACTTTAACACCACACCTACAGAAGACCAGAAAACTAAAAAAAACTAAAGTCCTTATTGGGACGGTAGCGGGAGATTTGCATGATATTGGAAAGAATTTGTTGAAAATGATTTTAGAATCTATTGGGGTTGAAGTGATTGACCTGGGTATAGATGTATCGTTAAAGGAGTTCATTCAATCTGTGCGCAAAGAAAAACCTCAGTATCTGATGATGTCATCACTTTTAACCACGACAATGCCGGTGATGTTAGAAGTAATCGAAGAGCTAATCAAGTGTGATATGAAGAGAGGCTTAAAAGTAGTTGTCGGTGGAGGTCCTGTATCAGAGGTTTTTGCCAATGAAATTGGTGCGGACTTATATTTTAATGATCCCTTTGAGGTAAGAAAGTATTTCATAGAAAAATATTGCACTGGCTGATTGGTATATTTTGGATAAGCAGGAATATTGCATTACTTAGAATTAAGAAGTGCGATTAAAACTCATAATGATTGTAACAGTCCCGAATAATTAAAAAAAAAGCAGAATAGTATTATTTTATGCTGCCCTTCTCTATGTTACTTTATTATCATCAAGTAGAAAGTAGGTAGAGATATGGCGTGGTATGTGCTAAAAGGCTACAGGAAGCCCGGTGATGAGCAGCCTTACCTGGGCGGTGGCTTGAAAATAAGGCTCCCCTTTATACACTACCCTTTTGAATTTCCTGATTTCCTGCAAGGTGCAATTCTGTGCGTGGTGCCCATGGGTGTTACTGCTGCAATGACTGAAGTTCTTGGTATTCCATTCGAAGTAGCTTTAGCCATGGTTATAATCAATAACTTTATGTACTTGCTGCATACCCACTTTGGAGACCCTGCAATTGCAGGCTGGATTACACCTGCAATCCCTTTAATTATCGGTTTTCTGATGGGCTTTGATCCCGGTCCGGAAAGAATTCAGGCTATGATTGCATTACAAATGCTGGTTGGATTTATATTTCTATTTCTGGCTGTTACAGGTCTGGCAAAAAAAGTTGTAAATGCCATACCAACGAGCATGAAAGCAGGGATATTGCTTGGAGCAGCTTTTGCTTCTATTAAAGGAGAATTTATTGTGGGCGGTCGAGTTGAAGCATTTCCTGTTTCTATTATACTGGGCCTCTTTATTTCATTTTTCATGTTGTTTTCAAACTCCACGGTGGAACTTCGTAAAAGATATAACTTTTTCCGTTACCTGGCCCAATTTGGAATAGCAATACCCTTCTTTCTGGCTTACGTTATTGGCATTGCGATCGGAGAAGTAGCTGTACCGGAAATTACCTGGGGCTTTACTGTTTTGCCGGTTGTTGAAATGGTTTCAACCCTTTCGGTTTTCAATGTGGGCTTTCCTGCCTGGAGCACTTTTGCCGCTGCAGTTCCCCTGGCAATATCTGCTTATATTATTGCTTTTGGAGATGTACTCGTTGCCTCCGGTTTGCTGAAAGCTTCAGATGAAAAACGCAAAGATGAAAAAGTCATCTGGGAAGCAAACCGTAATCACTATATCACATCATTTCGAAACTTAATTGAAGCATTCTTTTTCACTTACTTGCCCATGGCGGGTCCTCAATGGGCCGGGGGCCAGGCATTAGTTACTAATCGTTACATGAACGCAACCCGTAAAGAGCAGGATACATACTGGGGTGGAGCAACCAGTATATTCTGGGGTATGAGTATTGCCCTTTTAATTGGACCCCTGGTATCATTTTTCCGGCCCGGTTTAGCAATTGGCCTTTCGCTTACCCTCCTCCTTCAAGGGTTTTTGTGTGGTTATCTTGCAATGTCCATGGTCACGAATAATTTACAAAGAGGCATAGCTGTAGTAATGGGGGCAATACTTGCTGTCCAGGGCGCAGCGTGGGGCCTTGCTATCGGCCTTGGCCTGTACATTTTACTGGAATCACAATTAGTTAAGCCAAATAAAGATGAAGTTTAGAATTCTTAAATAAATTATACCATATATGTTACTTTTTGTGTACCTATTTTTGTGATATGTTATTACTTATCACACAGTCTGACAATTTCACCATCCCCATGGCGC
>PWYU01000089.1 GCA_003567725.1 Syntrophomonadaceae bacterium
GATGATATGCCCTGCAGGATCAATCTTTATATAAAAAACTTATATACAATAACGGTCACATTTATTATTCATATTTTATCTTTTTGGGTAAGTATTCCATAATAGATCTATCGCAGTTTTATAAAATCATAATACAGGTGGTGGTAAATCAGTGAAATATTTTTTATCAACTCGTTGGGGTATTGTTTCTGTCGGAGTTTTTATTGGCATCCTGGCTTCAATGCTGCAGTTCTGGGGCAACCCGCCCAATATGGGCGTCTGTGTGGCCTGTTTTGAGCGCGATATCGCCGGCGCCCTCGGTATGCACAGGGCCGCGGTGGTCCAGTACATGCGTCCGGAAATTATCGGCTTTGTCCTGGGCTCCTTTGGTGCCGCTTATTTATTTAAAGAGTTTAGATCGAGGCTCGGTTCTGCTCCCATCGTCAGGTTTGTGCTTGGCGTTTTTGCCATGATTGGAGCTCTCATTTTTCTGGGTTGCCCCTGGCGGGCTTTGCTCCGCCTGGCCGGTGGGGACGGTAATGCTATTTTAGGGTTACTGGGCCTGGCCGCCGGAATCTGGATCGGGACCTTGTTTTTAAAAAGTGGCTACAACCTGGGTCGCGCCAATAAGACCCACGCTTCAGCCGGGTGGATTATGCCTCTAATCATGCTCGGGTTTCTGGCCCTCATGCTTATAGATCCTCCCGTCAATGGAGAAATTCAAAGCAATTTTCTATTCTACAGCCAGGAAGGTCCCGGGTCCATGTATGCTCCCCTGATCGTTTCCCTGGTGGTCGGCCTGGGAATAGGCTTCCTGGCACAAAAGAGCCGTTTTTGCACCATGGGGGCCATAAGAGACCTGATATTGTTCAAACAGACCCATCTTTTCGGGGGTCTGGTGGCCCTGGCTGTGGCCGCATTTATCACGAACCTGGTCGTCGGCCAGTTCAACCCCGGTTTTGTCGACCAGCCTGTCGCCCATAACCTCCATGTGTGGAATTTTGCCGGTATGGGGCTTGCAGGTCTTGCTTTTGCTCTCGGTGGTGGATGTCCCGGTCGTCAGCTTTTCCTGGCCGGAGAGGGCGATGGAGATGCTTCTATCTTCGTTATCGGCATGATAATAGGCGCTGCTTTTGCCCACAATTTCGGACTGGCCAGTTCACCGGCCGGAGTTACCCCAGCCGGTATCGGGGCTCTCTTTATTGGGCTGGTAGTTTGCCTTCTGATAGGTTTTACCATGAGAGGAAAGTAAGAATAAGCTTTTAAGGAGGAATGATGGAAGATGGAAAATCAAGTTGATGCCAGGGGCTTTTCGTGCCCTCAGCCGGTAATTATGGCGGTCAATGAAATGAAAAAGGTAGGACAGGGTCAAATAACTGTTTTGGTTGATACCGATACGGCGAAAGAAAACGTAAGCCGCGCTACGAGTGCCCAGGGCTGGTCGGTGCTTGATATTCAGCCCGATGAAGGGGGCTATAAAATCAAAATAGGAAAGTGAATAGTTGATAGATTAAAGCTTTCAAAAAACCCACGCAAAACGAGCCTGTTAAATGTCAAAAAGCATTTATTGTTGCCCGGCATAACTTTAATACCTAGTTTTTCCGACCTGGTTTTGCCGACCATTAAAGTCTTGACATTGAAGGGTGTTTGATTTAGATTTAGTGATACAAAAATAAGTATCGTGGTACAATGTACTTTCCCGGACTTCAGGAAGAATGTTCAACGTCCTGTCTACCCTTTTAAACCGGTTGCTAAATCATTTTGTGTATGCAGGTTTAAATTCTGCTGAATGCTTAGGAAAATCAATGGTTTTGGAATTAGCGGGCCACTCCAAAACTTTTATAAAAAATAATCCAGGGCAGCTTAAGCTGCCCTGGATTTCAGTTCACTTTTTGGGTTTTGACGGCTGAATCAGCTTGTAAGCTGTATAATTCTCTGATTAGTAAACCGGCTAATGTAGTTTTTTAGCATCCATTATCAAGGGTCATCTAGCTTAAGGATTAATCCAGCTGAAACGAGGCTCCACTTGGGCTGCTGCTTTCTTGTTCCCACCACCGCGATTCTGCCGCATCTTCATCTTCTGCCGGCCCGTCCTGAATCTGACCTTGAGAAAAGTATACTGTTTCAGTAGTGTCATCAGGATCAGTTTTTGTGAATTGACCATCTGGGTTTCCTTTAACCCAGTTTCCGCTAAGTTTTCCACCATCGGGATGTTCAAAAGTTCCCTCGCCATGAGGATTACCTTCAAGCCATGAGCCAGTATATTTCCCACGCTGCCATTCTTTATTGCTAACCTGAGTAATTTCAGGTTCTTGGGCTTGATCTTCAGCTTCCACATTATGTTCTTGCCCAGGTTGTTCTTGTCTTTGGGCTGCCTGTGTCGGTTCAGCGTCAGTTGTTTCTTCTGGGAGTTCTGGTTCTACAACGTCCCTATCTTCATCATCTTCATCGTTTTCAGGATTTTTAGGCTTAAGCGGTCCCGCCGCTTCCCATTCGGTGCTCCTGTGTTCTAAAAGAAGCCATTCAGGAAGCTTGCCTTCTTTAGCGGTTGTAAAGTCTTCCGGTTCTTCTTCCTGGCTGGATAGCATTCCACAGCCAATCAGTCCCGAAGAAATAACTAATACTATCAGTGTTAAAAAGACAATTTTTAAATTAGGCATCAGGGTCCCTCCTCGTTAAAGCCTGCTCTTGTCTCAAAGCCTAATGCTTTAAAGTTATAATCATTATGTGTGGGCATTATAACCGAAGATTAATATTAAATCAATAGCGGTGACTTTTAAAAAATTTTTGGATACTCTAATCTGGTCTGTTGTTGCTTCTTTGTGTTATAATATAATTCGCATTCCGGCATATATTACTGTGTCGGTTTATATAAGTATTGATTTGATTGGTGGGAGGTAAAATTATGTCTGATATAAAGACCTGTCCTTTTTGTTTGGAAGAGATACCGGCCAGGGCAATTAAATGTAGATATTGTGAATCAATGGTTGACGATGTTCCTCCGGATTCATCAGATAAAGCCAGGAATTCCCAGGATTCATTATACTATGATCAAGGGCGCCCGGATACTCCACCCGGCATGCATTACCAGCCGGTTTCGGAACAAAAAAAAGGCAGGAAATTTCTCATTCCCCTGGTTATAGCCGCCGCGCTTTTACTGGTGGCAGGTGCAGGTGCAGGCTACTGGTTTTTGTTGGATGATAATGAAACACCAGTTGCTGAAGCAGTGGAAAGCGATGATATTTTAGGTTCATGGAAAGGAACCAGTGCGGATGAAGAAATGTATTTTCAATTTCAACCTAATGATATGGTAAGTATTGCTGTTCCTTCAGAAGGGTACTGGTTTAGAACTGAGTATCGCCTTATTACTGCTGATGAAAAAAGCTATCTTGAACTGCACCACCGGGGCACTGATGATTGGGAAAGAATAGCTGAGCTTAGGCTTGAAGAGCCGGATAACATCATTATGACTGATACCTGGGAAGGCATAGTAATTGAGATGATCAGCCATCCAGACTCAGATGTTGGGGATGTTTTTAGAGAACTACGTTTTGAAAGGTAGAATGCCTTTAAGCTAAAGCAGTATTATATAGCTAAGGCTTTTTATGATGCCCCGGTAAGGGGCATTTTTATTGGGTTCACCTGCTTATTTGCTTGCTCTAAGCCAGCCAATATATTTAACAGCTTGGAGATAATGGCTGAGCGGATACATCCAGTTTAATTATAGATCCTTAAGGGCGTGATATAATAACTTAACGGGGGTTAAGAAAATGAAACAGGCTGAGGACCTCAGGTTTATGGCGGTGGCGCTAAAGCAGGCTAAAGTAGCGGCGAAAGCCGGTGAAGTGCCAATTGGGGCGGTTATGGTCAGGGACGGTGAGGTCCTGGCTGCCGACCGTAACCGCCGGGAAGAGTTGAATGATGCTGCCGCCCATGCTGAGATCCTCCTGATCAGGCAGGTGGGAGCCATCCTTGGAGGCTGGCGGCTTAGTGGATGCACCCTCTATGTAACCCTTGAGCCCTGCCCGATGTGTGCGGGTGCTCTGGTGCTGGCCCGTTTGCACCGACTGGTGTTTGGAGCTCCAGACCCGAAAACGGGAGCTGTAGTCAGCCTGTACGATATTGTGCGGGACTGCAGGCTTAATCACAGCCTGAAAGTCAGCGGTGGAGTAATGTGGGAAGACTGTGCCGCCCTGCTCAGGGATTTTTTCCGCCAGAGACGGGATTGAATATGCCTGTTTGTAGAGTGTGAGCAAGGGGATCCTTTACAACCGCACCGGCCCTGTTATATTATATATCATGGTTGCGGAGAGATGGCCGAGTCTGGCTGAAGGCGCACGACTCGAAATCGTGTAACGGTTTACGCCGTTCGTGGGTTCGAATCCCACTCTCTCCGCCATAGAAATAACATGAATAAAGGGTTTGCAGTGTGATATTACAAGCCCTTATTTCATTTAATGGATATTTTACTGACGCCTGTAAACCATTCTTCCTTGATGGGAACAGAAAGAAGAAGGTATCGCTCTGTAAAAACCATCTGCAATCCCTTTTCGGGTGCAGCATGCTTGTTAAACTTGGCGGCAAAGTCGGCGATCAGCTCCCTTGTTGCCGGGTTGCGCTGGAAGCTCTAATTAATCTTGCTGTGGTTTGCTCGCCATATTACGAGTGTGAACTAATTCTCCAGCACCTATATCTTTGCAACTATAACCGACCACTTCTCCATATTTTATTATGGCTTCGTTAATCGGGATTTTTCGGACAGCTATTTTATGAAGATATTTTATCTCTTCTGTTGCGGTTAGTTTATTAATAAACTGATCTTCAATGTTATAGAGTTCAACTTTTTCACCTGCCAGAAAACGATCAAGGGCAACAGCTATATTATCATTTAATGATATTTGTAAAGCACGTTTTTTCATTATCTAACCATTCCTCCGTAATAGATTCTTCTTTTTATATACTAAAATGTACCATACAAAGGCCATATATCCATCACGTTTACGCCTAATATCTCAGCCTTTGTTTTTGTTCCGTTAGCTGTATCAATTATTAATTGCATTAATTCGTCCGTTATCTGCTCCAGGTTTTTGACTCCATCTATCAACATGCCTGCATTATAATCTGTAATATCTTTTTGTTGATTATAAGCTATCGTGTTCGAAATAACTTTTATGACAGGGGAGATAGGTGTGCCGCATGGGGTCCCCTTTCCTGTAGTGAATACTATTATTTGCGTACCTCCAGCAATTAATCCACATAGTGAATAAGCATCGAAACCAGGTGTATTCATAAAAATCAAACCTTTTTTACTTGGCAGTTCAGCGTAATCTAAAACTTCTTGAATTTTAGAAGAACCTCCCTTTAATATGCATCCCATTGCCTTTTCTTCAAGGGTTGTGATTCCAGCTTTAATATTTCCGGGCACAGGGTTTGCTGATCTCACGTCCCTTCCAGTTTTTGTTTTTATCATTCTTTCATACCCGGTAATTATGTTTACTATTTTGTCAGCTACATTTTTGTCAGAGCATCTTTTTGCCAAAATCTTTTCTGTGCCAATTGCTTCGGGGGTTTCGGAGAAAATCGCAGTTCCTCCCATTTCAATGATAAGATCTACTGCTTTGCCAAGTGCAACATTTGCACTTATACCAGAGGCGGGATCTGATGCCCCGCATTCTAGCCCTAAATTTATACTCGAAATAGGAACTATTTCCCTTCTAGCCTTGCTTATATCTTCTGCATAAGTATTTGTTAGACGTTTGACTTTATCTATAAAGTTATTATAACCTCCCTCAGAATGCAGCTTAACTAAAGAGCAAGGCTTATTAAGCAGTTTTATCCTTTCATAAAGGGCTTCTAAATCTATTGACTCACAACCCATGCCTACAATCACTATTGCTGCAATATTGGGGTTTGCTGCTACATTTACCTGAGTATGCATTATTTGTTCGACATCCTCAGGCAGCATTCCACAACCAGTTGAGAATCTAAAAGTACTAACATCATCAAATGATTGTGCTATTTTATATGTTATATCATTTACGCAATCGACTGCTGGTAATAGCAGCACCTTGTTTCTAAATCCGACCTTATCATCATTTCTTACAAATCCATATAATTTCATAAACTATAACTGCTCCTTTCTGCGCTTGAGCTTTATGATAATTATACCTCATTAATGTTTATATTATAATTGGATAATATGCAAAGCCTGATTAATTTCTGGCAATTAGACGAAAAATAGAATTACAATTGCCTGTTTCAGCTATAAATGTGTAAAAGCGATTTATTTATTGTTGCTGGTACTGTAAAATGTAATCAATTCACAAAAATGATCTAGAATTTTTACCCCGGGTTTTGCGGGAGAGTTATTGATGACAGAGAAAGAAGGAGTTTTGCTGGAAAATGCTCAATAGATTTATTAACGGTTATCTTCTGAGCGTTAAAATATGTTAAAGGATATTTGCGAAAACCCGTCTTTAAGTTATAACATTTAAACCAGGTGGAGTTTTAAAAATTAAATGGGAGGACAAAAAAATGCCGGTTCTAGATTCACATGTACACTGCGGTTTATCTCTACCGCTGGAAAGTGTAAAGCCTCTTTGGGAAGCTGGCGGGATTGAAGGGGGAGTTCTCTTTTCGCCTGTGGAAGAAATCTATGATCGTTTTGATCGAAGTTTTGTTGATTCTCCCTCTTATGCAAAGAGCCGGGACAAAGTCCACCAGTATTTAGAATCACTGCACTCCGAAAAGCTTTATATCTTTTGGTTTGTCTGGAATGATTTTAAAATACCCGGCTTGAAATTTTCAGGTATTAAGTGGCATCGCCATGGGGAAGAACCGGATTATTTGTATGGAACAAGGGAATGTGAAGCGGTTATTGAGCATATTTGTGAACGCCGTATGCCTGTAATCCTGGAAGAAGAATTTTCTCGGACTATGATGATGGTTAAGAAATTTAGCGGCCAGACGGTAACGATTATCCCACATTTTGGGGGCCTCAATGGCGGTTATGAAAGGTTGAAAGAAGCGGGTTTATTTGAAGATCCGACGGTTTTTGTTGACACAGCACTGGCTGGCCCTCGTCAAATAGAAGACTTTGCTGCAACCTACGGAGTAGAGCGCATTCTTTTTGGCAGCGATTTTCCTTTTGGGGATCCAGTTCATGAATGCTTGAAAGTAAGGAATATCTTTTCAGGTAAAGAACTCCGAAAAGTGCTGGGTGAAAACCTGGTTAAGCTTTTAAGCAGCTGGGAAACCTCTTGATTGTAAGGTATTTTTCGTTATTGTATTCTTCTTTTATTCGGTTGAAAAGCGACTTCTTTAATTGTATAATACGAAAGTAAGATCATATAGTAAAGTTTCGCGGAGAGGTGGCTGAGCTGGTCGAAGGCGCTCGCCTGGAAAGCGAGTAGATGGGGCAAAACCCTGTCTCGAGGGTTCGAATCCCTCCCTCTCCGCCATTTTTAAGTTTGACCGTGCTAGACGGGGAGGTAGCGGTGCCCTGAACCCGCAATCCGCTAAAGCGGGGTTGAATTCCTGTCCGCGGCCGTGCAATTTTGGGGTCGGCTCCGGGTAAGTAGTGTTGAAGGCCTGGTCCCGTGCGGCGCAAACTCACGAACCCCGTCAGATCCGGAAGGAAGCAGCGGTAAGTGAGAGCTTGCGGGTGCCACGGGGGCGCCGGGCCGGAGCTAACTGCTCGGGAAGCGCTCGAAATTGGCGGTCAACGGCAGGTGCACGGTCGTTAAATATTATTATGCATAAACTATTATTGACACTGCTGCCGGAAAAACTGGGAATTTACCGGTTGGGAAAGAATCAAATCGCCCCGGACTGGCCGATCAGTAGTAATGGCCTTTATTCTATTACCCGTACCGCAGATGAAATTTCGATTGTGTGCCAGGAAGAAAATATTCCGGAAGAATGCTTTTCCGAAAAAGATTTTCGGGCTTTAAAGGTTGAAGGCCCGCTTGATTTTAAGTTAACCGGTATTTTGACTTCTCTTTTAAACCCGCTGGCAGAGGCGGGTATCAGTGTTTTTGTCCTCTCTACTTATGATACCGATTATATTTTAATCAAAGCTGAAGCAATGGAGCCGGCCAGGGCAGTTCTAGGTAAGTTTTGCATAATCAAGTAAAGTTATGAGGTGTTTTCAAGCGTGGCATATCTAAGCCTTTACAGGCTTCATCGCCCCCTTACATTTGCCGATATGACCGGGCAGGAACATATTACTCGAACCCTCAGCAATGCTATGGTTAATGAGCGTTTAGCCCATGCCTATCTTTTCTGCGGCCCACGCGGCACAGGGAAAACCACAGTGGCCAAGATATTGGCCAGGGCTGTAAACTGTGTGCAATATCCGGCCCCGGAACCATGTGGTAAATGTTCTGCCTGTAAAAATATCGCTGCCGGGGTCTCCATGGATGTTATTGAAATGGACGCTGCTTCAAACCGGGGCATTGACGAAATCCGAGAGCTGCGGGAAAGAAGCCGCTATGCAAGCGGCGAAAACCGCTACAAAGTTTATATTATCGATGAAGCCCATATGCTAACTACAGAAGCTTGTAATGCTTTTCTTAAAACTTTAGAGGAACCGCCTCAGAATGTCATATTTATTTTGGCTACTACCGATCCCTCACGTCTTCCTTCAACCATAGTATCCCGCTGTCAACGCTTTGATTTTCACCTGCTGACAGTTGATCAAATCCGGCAGCGCATTGAGTATATCTTAAAAGAGGAAAATCGGTTATCTGATTCGGAGGCGGTCATATTAATGGCGCGGTTGGCTGATGGCTCCCTGCGCGATGCTCTCGGAATCCTGGAGCAGTGTGCTGCTTACAGCGAAGAATCTATTTCCGCCGAACATGTTCGTATTGTCACCGGAGCGACTATGACCGAAACAATAGAAGCTTTAATCAAGGCTGCTGTGGAAAACGATCCCGATTCGGGTTTGGAAATAATTGAGCAGGTAGTTTACAGCGGCCGGGATCTGCAGTTATTGGTGCGAGATCTGACTTTTGTTTTCAGCAGGCTTCTTCTGACTGAGAACAGAAGGGGACGGGCAGAAAGGGTAAATAGCCATGGCTTTGAAGATCTTGTCCAAAAATACCGTGATAAAATAGACCGGGGGTTGTTATTGGAATCGGTAGAGCTGTGGCATGAAATTGGCAATGAACTTAAGCATGCACGAGTCCCTCAGTTTATTCTGGAAGTATCATTCATCCGTTTGCTCAGACTGCTGCATGGCCGTCCGAAAATCCCTGCTTCAGAAAGCCGGGAGCAGGTTTCAGAAGAAGAATATAAAAAAGTTTCCGGCCCGAAAGTGGTTTTTCCGGAAGAAAAAAATGAGATCCCTCAGGATGATAAACCGGTCCTTACTGTTTCTGACTCTCCGCCGGTCAAAGGGCCTTTTGAAAGCAGTCCTGAGGTTTTGTCCGGCGGGGCAGGAGAAGATAAGAATAAGGAAGTGTCGCCAGAGAGTGACCTATTTGCCAGGCTAAAAGAGGATTGGCCGCGCATTGTCCGAGAGCTCAAAAAGAAACAGAAAAGCACAGCTGCCTGGTTGGAGCCAGCCAGGCTGGAAGATCTGCGGGGGCGTTTAATATGCCTCAGCTATCCTGCAGAATACACTATGCATCAGCTGCGGATCATGGAAAACAGCCATCGCAAGCTGGTGGAAGAGGTGCTGTCTGATTATTGCCGTATGCCGGTTAATATTAAAGCTGAATTTGAGCAGCAAGGAGCAGCAGATGAGGATAACAGCGAATCCCAAAATGTTGTAAAAGAAACCAGTAACACCTATGATAGTGATAAGGCCGTCTACGCAGATAATAAAAAAATTAAAGCTAAGCCTAAAGAACAGGAATCAAATTCAGCTTTTTCAGCACAGCAAAAAGAACCTGAACCCGGATCTCAAGGCAAAGAAGTGCAGGAAAACCCACTAAGCGCCGAAGAGGCGATGGAATTGCTTGGTGGTAAGCTAATTGATCCTGATTGAAATAGAGAGGAGGAATAGTGATGCCCAACGGTGGAATGTCTAAAATGATGAAGCAATTACAGAAAGCCCAGGCTGAAATGAGCAGAATGCAGGAAGAGCTGGCTTCTAAAACGGTAGAAAGCTCCAGTGGGGGCGGAGCAGTCCGGGTAGTGGCTGATGGCCAAAAGAACCTGGTTTCCCTGCAAATCGATCCTGAAGCTTTAAGCGAAGATAATAAGGAAATGCTTGAGGATATGATCATTGCTGCTGTAAATGAAGCTTTTCAACGGGTTGATGAAATGATTTCTTCTGAAATGCAAAAAATAACCGGCGGGATGAATCTGCCCCCGGGCATGTTTTAAATTCCAAGGAGGTATTATGTAAAAAGTTATGGTTTATCCTGGCGCTTTAAAGAAACTGGTTGAAGTTTTGTGCCGTTTTCCCGGGGTAGGGCCGAAAACTGCCCAGAGACTGGCTTTTTTTTTACTTGGCCGGTCCCGGGAAGAGGTTGTCGCTATAGCCAGGGCCATGGTAGAAGCCAAGGATAAACTTACCTTTTGCGAGGAATGTGGGAGTTTGGCTGAAGCAGAGCACTGCAGCTACTGCAGTGATCCTAAAAGGGATAGAAGCCTGCTCTGTGTTGTCCAGGAGCCCCGTGATGTTCTGGTGCTTGAGCAAACCGGTAAATACCGGGGGCTTTATCATGTCCTGCACGGGGCTTTATCTCCCCTGGATGGTATTGGCCCGGAAGAGCTAAAGCTGGATCACCTGGTCCAGCGGGCTGAAGAATTGAAAGTGCAAGAAGTAATCATCGCCACCAATCCCAATGTAGAAGGCGATGCTACTGCCGGTTATTTAGCCAGGCTTTTTAATTCCCTGGATCTAAGGGTGACAAGAATAGCCTTCGGCTTGCCGGTAGGTGGCGATATCGAATATGCCGATGAGTTAACCCTCAGCAGGGCTCTTGATGGCCGCCGGGAAATGTAGGAGCTTAACCTGGGTATTTTTTCATCACACCGTTAACTATAGCCGGTAGATGAGCGTAATCTTCAGTAGGCAGGTATGAAGCGGCCGCTTCGTCAAAAAGAATGTTGGCCGAGGATTGGATTTCTTCGTCGCCTGGCCATAATACGAAGCAGATTGGGACTCTTGGCAGAACAGGGATAACCATACTTATCCCACTCATTGATACTTCAAAACCTCCAATGGCGGCTGCTGCTTTGCGGAATTGCTCGGAATTTTCGCCGAATGTTTTTAAAAAAGGGTAAATAGCTCTTTTCTTAAATGGCTCATTATAGATATCTCCCCCGGGCAGATGACGGTAAGCAATCCAGCGGCCAGTAAGCGAAGTGCCATCGGCAGTAACAAGGTAATGAAGAATTATTATGGTTAAATACTGGGATGCAGGGCTGTCATCACTGGTAGTAACTATGCCGGAAGGGTGTTCTACCCGGTATTCTTCATTAATAAAAGGCAGGGTAATTATTTTTTTTGTTTTATCATAATCTGCGCCCGCTTTTTCCGCCGCCTGAGCCGGATCCAAACTGGAAAAACTATTTTCTGCTTCTTGCTGGGTAACATCAAGATTCATAAAACTCCGTTTTTTGGTCATATTAAATCCTCCTCTATAAAATTAGCAATGGCCCGGTTGACTGCTTGTGGCTTTTCAAGCATAACCATATGGCCGGCTTCTTCAATTATTTCCAGGCGGCTTTGCTGTAACTTTTCTTTAAGAAAAAGGCTATATTTTACGGGGGTCATATTATCTTGATCGCCGCAGACAATCAAGCTGGGCGTTTTAATACGAAACAGGTTTTCTATGATGTCAAAATTGTTGCAGGCTCTAAAATCAGCCAGACAAACAGAAGGGTCGAGATTGGTTATTTCCCTGCGGCCTAAATCAATTAATTGTTTGGGGGCACCAGGAGCATATAGATGCTTAAGCATGATATCCGGTATTTTTCTTTCCTGCAGTTTTTCCAGAATAGCAGGTAAAACTCTTAAGCGGGCGCCGGTGCTAACCAGAATCAAACCACTTAAAGCATCGGGATATTTTAAAGCGTAGGCCAGCGCTATGGCTCCACCCATGGAGTGTCCGGCCAATATATAATTTTCAAGACCGAGATTTTTAGAAAAACTGCGCACCCATTCTCGATACATGTTGATATCGTCAAAAGCTTTTCCTTCTGAGCGTCCGTGGCCGGGCAGATCAACGGCAAAAGGGTTAACTGATAGCGGCATATTTTTACACTGGTTATGCCAGTGATGGTGCCCTCCGCCGGAGCCATGGCAAAATAATACTGGCACTCCTGCTTTTTCCTTGTCGCCGGAATAATAGGTTTTAATGCCGTTGATCCTTAGGTAAGGCAATTCTGTTTCGCATCCTTCCTGGCCCATTTTCCTTTACCATTGCAAGATCTCATTAATTTTCTTTCGTGATGATTATAAAAATATCCTGCTCCAGGTTAATAATTGAAGGTTATTTGGCTTAAAGTGCTCATTATTAGAAGGCGTTTACGCAGTTGACACTCCCGGAGGCGTTTGTTATGATCATTTAAATTATGGGCTTGATCTATCTTAATGATAATATAAAGCGGGAGGAGAATAATTTGCAGTCAAACAGATTTGGGTGGGAAGGGCTTACTTTTGATGATGTTTTGCTGGTTCCGGCTAAATCGAAGGTGCAACCCCGCGATGTTGATATTTCTACCAGGTTGTCCCGTACTATAAAATTGAATCTACCGCTGTTGTCGGCTAGCATGGATACGGTTACCGAAGCCAGAATGGCCATAGGCATTGCCCGTGAAGGTGGGGTCGGTGTCATACACCGCAATATGACCTATGAAAAGCAAGCCGAGGAAGTAGATAAAGTAAAACGCTCAGAGCATGGAGTAATTACTAATCCTTTCAGGCTTTCCCCGGATAACACTCTTAATGATGCCGCCTCTTTGATGGAACGTTATCGAATCTCAGGTGTGCCGATTACGGTTGGAGAAAAACTCGTCGGCATTATTACTAACCGTGATTTGCGTTTTGAGGAAGATTATAGCCGTCTTATCGGTGAAGCTATGACCAGTGAAGCTTTGGTTACAGCACCGGTGGGAACGACTCTTAAAGAAGCCCAGGAAATCTTAAGGCATCATAAAATTGAAAAACTGCCTATTGTGGATGACCAGTTTAATTTAAAAGGTTTAATCACGATTAAAGATATTGAGAAAACAATTCAATACCCACGGGCGTCAAAAGACGCAAACGGCCGCCTGCTGGCCGCTGCGGCAGTAGGGGTTGGCCGTGATGCAGTGATCAGGGCTGAAGCTCTTGTTGAGGCGGGCGTAGATTTGATCGTTGTTGATTCTGCGCATGGCCATTCTCAGCCTGTTTTAGATACGGTACAGGAAATTAAGCGCTTATTTCCTGATATCCAGGTCATGGGTGGCAATGTTGCAACCGCAGATGGAGCCAGAGATTTGATTAATGCCGGCTCAGATGCGGTCAAAGTAGGAGTAGGGCCGGGTTCTATATGTACTACCAGGGTTATTGCCGGTATCGGCGTTCCGCAAATCACAGCAATCTACGAAGCTTCTCATGTAGGCAGAGAATATAATATTCCGGTTATTGCCGACGGTGGGATAAAGTTTTCCGGAGATATAACCAAGGCTATCGCAGCCGGTGCTTCAGCGGTTATGGTGGGAAGTCTTTTAGCCGGCACTGAAGAAAGTCCAGGTGAATTTGAAATATTCCAGGGCCGCAGCTACAAGGTTTATCGAGGGATGGGTTCTCTTGGGGCCATGAAAGAAGGTTCACGGGATCGTTATTTCCAGGAATATGAACAAAAGCTGGTACCTGAAGGAATAGAGGGCCGGGTTCCATTCAGGGGAACAATCGGCGATATGGCTTTTCAAATGGCGGGAGGCCTGCGGGCCGGAATGGGTTACTGTGGAGTTGCCACTATAGAAGAGCTTCAACAGAACACCCGTTTTATTCGAATTTCTGGTGCGTCGCTCAAAGAAAGCCATCCTCATGGGGTTCAGATTACCAAGGAAGCGCCTAACTATAGTTTCTAATAGTTTTTAAGGAAACTATATTGTCCGGAGACCGCAGGCCGGCACCGCCCGCGGTTTTTTTCTTTATAGCAGCTGCCTAAGCGCCCTTTAACCAGATCTGATCCGGCGTTATAATATAATCAAGCAGTGCTTTAAAGACAACAATTCTGACAGATATATAATAACGAGGTGTTTAAAACGGGCGGTTTACTTGTTTCTCTGGAAGGAATTGATGGTTGCGGAAAATCAACCCAATTTGAGTTATTACAAGCCAGGCTTGCCGAGAAAGGTATTCCCTTTATTGCGGTCCGAGAGCCAGGTGGAACCGCAGTGGGCGAAGGTATCCGGAAGGTTCTTTTGCAGACGAGTTATTCATTAACTACTGAAGCGGAAATGCTCCTTTATTTAGCAGCCCGGGCAGAATTGTGTAAACAGATCATTTTACCATCCTTAAGGGAAGGTAAGATGGTACTTTGTGACCGGTTTATCGATTCTACGCAAGCTTACCAGGGCTATGGTGGCGGGCTGGATCTGAGATGGATAAAGCAGCTTAACTGGCAAGTAACCGGAGGACGTCTTCCGGATCTTACATTTATCTTAAACCTTTCAGTGGAGAAGGCTGCTGAAAGGCGCGGCAGCAGTTTGGATCGTCTGGAAATGCGGGACTTAAGTTATCACAGAAGGGTTCAGCAAGGATACCTAAAAGTCGCCCGGCAGGAGCCTGAACGAGTAGAGGTGCTTGATGCTGCCATGGCAAAAGATAACTTATTTACTGTCTTATGGAGTAAACTGCAGCCTGTCATAGAAATGTATTATAAAATGAGGTCGGACCATGACTTTCAGTAAGTTGATTGGCCAGGATCCACTGCGTCGAACACTGAACCGTTTGTTGAAATATGATCGCTTAAGCCATGCAGTTTTGATAGCCGGACCGCCCGGAAGCGGTAAGCAGGCCTGGGGCCAGGCTCTGGCTATGACTATACTTTGTACCGATTCAGCTTCAGGCGAAGCATGCATTAAGTGTCCATCCTGCCGTCAATTTGCCAGCAATAATCACCCGGAATATTTTGTTCTGGAACCGGATGGTGCTAAGCTAAAGATAGATCAGATCCGTTCGATAAGAAACAGGTTTCACCTTGCGGGAGGAAAAAAAGTTTGCCTGATTAAACAGGCTGAAGTTATGACGGCTGAAGCATCTTCGTCGTTGTTAAAAATTCTGGAAGAACCGCCTGAAGGTTTATACTTTATTTTGCTATCTGAACAACCACGGCAGCTTTTTGAAACAATTCTTTCCAGATGTCAGCGCTATTATCTGCACCCTTTAAAACAGGAAGACATTAAAGATCTGCTGATTAGTAATCAGGCGATGAACAGAGAAAAAGCTTCTATATTGGCCCGATTGAGCAGGGGTATTCCCGGCCGGGCTTATGAGCTGGCGGAAGATGAAACATTTGATCGTCGCCGCGAGGAAGCGGAAAGCCTTGCTATCAGCCTGATGTCGGGGGATGAAAGCGCTTACCACTTGCTGGAAAAAGCTCTTTCATTGGCTGAAAGAGAAGACCTGTCCTCATTTCTTGAGTTACTTTGTTATGCTTTTCGTGACGGCCTGGTTATGAATTATTGCCGGGATGATCGGTTGTTAATCGACCCCGGGCGCCCTTCATTGCATGAAAGAGGTTTAGAAATGCCCAGCCTGGAAGCAGCTATTTGTTTAATTAACCATACCAGTTATGAATTGGCTGCAACTAATGTCAATCGACGTTTGTTACTTGAAAAGATGCTTATAATGATGCAAAGGAGGTTCAATTAATGCCAAAAATAGTTGGAATCCGGTTCAAAATTGCCGGTAAAGCATATTACTTTGAGCCAGGTTCATATAAACTCGATAAAGGCGACCATGTAATAGTAGAAACGTCCCGGGGCAAAGAAATTGGTGAGATAGTTATTGCAGAAAGAGATGTTTCTGAAGAAGAGCTGGTTTTTCCTTTAAAAAAAGTTCTTCGTAAAGCCTCAGATGCTGATTTTGCCCAGGTTGAAGAAAATGCAAATAAAGAATCTACCGCTTTTAATAAATGCCAGCAAAAAATTAAAGAGCACAGCCTGGATATGAAACTTGTAGGCGTGGAGTATACTTTTGATCGTAATAAAATTATTTTTTACTTTACATCTGAAGAAAGGGTGGATTTCAGGGAACTGGTCAAAGACCTGGCATCAATTTTTAAAACGCGGATTGAGCTGCGTCAGATCGGGGTCCGTGATGAAGCTAAAATCAAGGGCGGTATCGGTCCCTGCGGAAGGCCTTTTTGCTGCAGCACTTTCCTGGAAGATTTTGAGCCGGTATCTATTCGAATGGCCAAAGGTCAAAATCTGTCCCTTAACCCAACCAAGATATCAGGAGTTTGCGGACGTTTAATGTGCTGCCTTCGTTTTGAAGCCAGTAGTTATGAAGATTCTCAAGATCAACTGCCCAGGCTGGGTGAAACTGTAATAACACCCGATGGTGAAGGCATTGTTAAGGAAGTTGACAAAAGCAAGAAAGTGGTGGTTAAACTTCAAGAGTCCGGATATACCAGGACATTTCCCCTGGAAGAGATAGATATGCTGCAGGACGAAAAATAGTTTTAGCGGTTGGAAATAATATGGTCACATAAAAAAGGGGCAAAAAAATTACTGCCCCCTTTTTAAGTAACTTTCTGCTGGATTTACTGCTTATTCTTTGGCCAGTTTATCCACACATTCCTGGCATACAATGCGGTTCCCAAAGTGTTTTACATGATCTGCATTGCCGCAGAATAAACAGGCCGGTTCATATTTCTTAAGAATGATTCTATCTGAATCAACATAAATCTCGAGGGCATCTTTTACTTCAATACCTAAAGTCCTTCTTAATTCTATCGGAATAACTACTCTTCCCAATTCATCTACTTTTCTTACAATACCCGTTGATTTCAAGAGCATTTCCTCCTTTTCATCATAATGGGGCAACTTTGGTTCGATTATTATACCAGTAATTGCCATGGTAAGTCAATAGGTATTTTCCCAAATTAATCAACTTTACAAGAATATTACATGTTTGTTTTTTTCTATAATGAAAAGCAGTAAGCCATACCTTGACACCTTTAAAGGCTTTGATATAATAGCGTCATCCTGAGTAATCAATAGGAGGCCCTAACATTGGCAGATAAGAAAACTTTTTATGTAACTACCCCTATCTATTATCCCAGTAACAAGCTGCATGTTGGTAATTCATATACTACCGTAGCTGCTGATGCTATGGCCCGTTTTAAGAGGCTAACCGGCTACCGGGTCTGGTTTTTGACCGGGACCGATGAGCACGGCCAAAAGATTCAGCGGCAGGCTGAATCTGCCGGGAAAAAGCCAGCAGTCTTTGTAGATGAAATAGTGGCCTGGATCAAGAAACTATGGAAGGAACTGGATATTCAATATGATGATTTTATCCGTACCAGTGAGCCCAGGCATAAAGATAAAGTAGCCAGTATTTTTAAACGTTATTATGAACAGGGAGATATTTATAAGGGCAAATATGAGGGATTGTACTGTACTCCCTGCGAAGCTTACTGGACAGAAAGGCAGCTTGATGACGGCAATTGCCCTGATTGTGGGCGTAAAGTGGAGTTAATTGATGAAGAAGCTTACTTCTTCAAAATGTCAAAATATGCCGATCGTTTACTTGAGCATATCGAAACACATCCGGAATTTATTCAACCTTCTTCACGTAAAAATGAAATGATTAATAATTTCCTTAAACCGGGCCTGGAAGATCTTTGTGTGTCCAGGACCTCCTTTGATTGGGGAATCCCGGTGCCTTTTGACAATAAACACGTGATCTATGTTTGGCTGGATGCTCTCAGCAACTATATTACCGCTCTCGATTATGGTGAAGAAGGCGGTTTATATGAAGAGTACTGGCCAGCCGATGTACAGCTAATTGGAAAAGATATTCTTCGCTTCCATACTATCTACTGGCCCATTTTCTTAATGGCTCTCGGAGAGCCTTTGCCCAAGACTGTATTCGGCCATGGCTGGTTGATGCTGCAGGAAGGAAAAATGTCTAAATCAAAAGGCAATGCTATCGATCCAATGGTTTTAGCAGGCAGGTATAGTTCAGACGCCCTGCGTTATTTTTTGCTTCGAGAAATACCTTTTGGTCAGGATGGTGTTTTCAGCCTGGAATCTTTTATTACCCGTATTAATAATGACCTGGCAAATGATCTGGGTAACCTGGTCAGCAGAACCCTGACTATGGCGGAGCGCTATTTCGACGGAGTTTTGCCGGAACCATCCGCTCAAGCAGAAGCAACAGATCAAGAATTACGCGGTATAGCCCTAAAAACACCGGATGCAGTTGAAACAGCAATGGATCAAATGAAGATCAGCGATGCTCTGGCTGAATTATGGCTTCTGGTCAGGCAGAGTAATAAATACATAGATGATAATATGCCCTGGAACCTGGCTAAAGATCCAGCCCAAAACGAACGCCTGGGTACAGTCATTTATAACTTAATTGAAAGTATTCGTTTCGTAGCAGTAATGTTAAAACCTTATATGCCACGTACTCCTGAATCTATATGGGAACAATTGGGCATAAAGTCAGAACAAGGTTTACAGCAATGGGAAAGTTTGATGAAATGGGGCCAGATCAAACCAGGTACAGTGGTATCAAGGGGAGAGGATTTATTCCCCCGTCTTAACCTTCAAGCCGAAATCAGAGCCATGCGGGTAGATAAACCAGCAGAAGAGGTGGACGATGAACCCGGGCAGGAGGAAGAGCAAGCCGGCTTAATTAACCTGGAACAATTTCAGCAGGTTGATATGCGTGTGGCAGAAATAGAATCAGCTGAACCGGTGCCTAAATCGGATAAACTTCTGAAGCTGGAAGTGAATATTGGTGAAGACAACAGACGCCAGGTTGTAGCCGGCCTGGCCGGTTATTACAAACCTGAAGAGTTGATTGGCAGGCAGGTCTTATTTGTAGCTAACTTAAAGCCGGTTAAATTAAGAGGGGTCCTCTCTCAAGGTATGCTGCTGGCCGCAACTGATAAAAACGGAGACTTGGCTTTAACTGCGATTGATAAAAAAATAGCACCTGGAAGCAGGATCAGCTGATTTGAATGCTTTAATAGATACCCATGCCCATCTTGATTTTCCTCAGTTTAATAATGACCTGGAACAGGTTTTAAAGCGGGCTTATAAAACCGGTATAGTTGCTATTATGAATGCCGGAACTGATGAAAATAGCTCTTTGCGCTCTGTAGAGTTGAGCAAGCATTATTCTCAGGTGGCCGCAGCAGTTGGTATTCACCCTCACGGTGCCGCACGGGTATCGAACGGCTGGTTGGAGAAGCTGGAGAAGCTGGCTGCTGAAGATACTGTTCTGGCTGTAGGTGAAACTGGCCTTGACTTCTACCGCACCCTGTCTCCACGATCAATTCAGGAACAAAGCTTTCGTGACCATATTGCCCTGGCCTGCAAGCTTGAAAAACCGCTTATTATCCACAGCCGTGAAGCTCATTCAGAAACCCTGCAAATATTAAAAGAAGAGCAGTTACCATCTTGTGCCGGAGTTATGCACTGTTTTTCCGGTGAACGAGAACAGGCAGAAGCTTTCCTGGATCTGGGCTTTTATATATCTCTGGCCGGGCCGTTAACCTATCCTAGATCACATGCTTTAAGAGATCTGCTTAATTATATCCCCCCTGATCGGCTACTTTTTGAAACTGATGCTCCCTACCTTGCTCCACAGGCTTATCGCAGCAGGCGTAATGAACCGGCATATGTGAATCTGGTTTACGAGCGGGCTGCCCTGGAGTTAAACCAGGGTTTTGAAAAACTTGCCGAGCAAGTCTATGTTAATGCTGTTCGATTGTTTTCCGATACTCTGGTTGATCGGGCCTAGCCTGCATAACTGTAAGTTGAGCAATAGTATTTTTTTATACCAGGGGCAAGGGGAATCCCCTGCAAGATAGGGTTTGTTTTGCACCAGAAAAAAGCGCCGGTTTTTGCCCGGCGCGTTTTGTATTTATTTGGAATTTTGCTTTAAACTACTTAAGAAATGCTTCAACTTACCAGGCTTTGCAGTTTCATGGCCAGGGACATATCGCCTTTTACTTTAAGTTTTCCGGCCATAAATGCTGAAGTAGCATTAAGCTTTCCTTCCAAAAGATCATTAAAATCATCGGCGGCCATAGTAATGGTAATATTGGGATTATCATGTGCTTCTTCAACTACAGAGGGTTTGCCGTCTTCAACTGCAACGTGGAATACCCCTCCGTTCTCTCCGGAAAGATCAAACTGGTAAACAGCGCTGACTCCTTTCAATTTTGCCGGATCAGCCTGTTCAATTTTTTTATTAAGGTTATCTAAAATCTCCTTATACTCTGCCATGTTAGCGATTACCTCCTTATAATTAAATTACCTTCATCAGGTTGATGTAACAATTAGTGATATAAGTTCTTTACCACTCCTTCCTTATTTTTTTATGATCCTTAGATTGGCAAATGCTTAAACAGTTGAATTATTCCTGATGTTAAATATATTATAAGGCATATCCTTTTATTTGTCATTATGTTTTCTGAAAAGCAAGGTAACCGGGGACTTCTCTTTAAACAGCATTATAACCTGATTGGCCCTGCTTTGAATTTAGCACTGCAAGGAAAAAATGTTGAATTTTAAGAGATTTAACTGTTTATGATTTGACGCATTGCGGCAGGGGAGTTAAACTAGAGCAAAACCTGAAAAACCGAGGGAACAATCAATTGGATGAATCACCGGATGTAACTTCACCCCGTGCCTTAAGCCTCCTTTTTAAAAAATATGGCTTAAAACCTCGCCGTCAGCTGGGGCAAAATTTTCTTATCGATGCCAATATTGTACGAAAAATAATTAAAGCTGCAGAGATTAGCGAAGATAATTATATTATTGAGATAGGCCCTGGAGCTGGAGCTCTTACTGCTGCATTGGCCCGATCAGATGTAAGGCTGGCTGTATTAGAAATCGATCGCGGCTTAATCAGATTGTTAAAAGATCAGTTTAAAAATTTACCGCAGGTTAAGATTATGGAGCGGGATGTATTGGAAGTAGAATGGGAAGAAATGCTAATCGGGCTGGCTGGGCGAAATACTGAAGTCAAGCTTATTTCTAATCTGCCATATAACATTTCAGGCCCTTTTATGTACAACCTGTTCAGGGAAGCGTTTCCTTTTTCAAAGGCAATATTAATGTTCCAAAAGGAGGTTGCGCAGCGCCTATTAGCGAACCCCGGAGATAGTGATTACGGAACTTTATCTGTTCTAAGCCGTTATTATTGCAGAGGTGAAAACCTGTTTGATGTTTCGAAAAATGTTTTCTGGCCCCGTCCTAAAGTTGACTCTACCGTGATAAGGTTAACTCCACGTAGTAAAGAGCTATCAAACCCTGAAGAAAAACTGTTTTGGGAGATAGTGCAAAGCCTTTTTCAACAACGCAGGAAAACTATCTTAAAAAGGATGAGCATTCACTTTAACATACCCAGAAATGATTTGACTGAACTGCTAAAAAAAGCTGCAATAATCCCTGCAGCAAGGCCTGAAGAATTAGATGTCAATCAATTTGCAAAG
Organism: Syntrophomonadaceae bacterium; assembly: GCA_003567725.1. Lineage (GTDB taxonomy): Bacteria > Bacillota > Dethiobacteria > DTU022 > DTU022 > B1SED10-74M. Next base: position 21,612 of record PWYU01000089.1, read on the forward strand.
CTGGCTCGAATAACATATAATTACCTTAACAATATAAGCGAAAGGTAGTAACATGCATGTTTTTTACTAGTCCATCCAGGGGCAGGGTATCATTTCAGGACTTATTCGAAGACCTGGTGAGCTATACAAATGAATATCCCGATGATTCATACAAGTTGATTATTGGTACTGATTCTCATTCATTCTTAAATGATCACGTCATGTTTGTTACAGCAGTTGTAGTCCACCGAATTGGTAAAGGTGGACGTTTTTTCTATCATAAGCAAAAAACTCGCTATATGGAAAGCTTACGGCAGAGGATCTATTATGAAACTTTTCTAAGCCTTGAAGTAGCAACCCGCCTTACAGAAAAATTGGCCGAGAATAGCGATCTCCATTTAAATGTAGAGATCCATCTTGATGTGGGTGAGAAAGGCGAAACCCGGGATATAATCAAAGAAGTGGTAGGGATGGTTATAGGAAGTGGTTATCAGGCCTTTATCAAACCTTACTCTTATGGCGCTGCTACGGTGGCTGATAGATTTACCCGATAAAAAGGATTTAAAGCCCTGAGTGCTGTTATTTTTGTTATTTTCTTTGTATATCTTGACATATTGCAGGATCTTATGTTAATATACTACTTAGAATAAATATAAGGTGGTTTTAAATGGTGGCTAAGGATGTCCTATTTGAAATCCGTAAGAAGCTTGAATCACACCTGGGCGAAAAGATAAAACTGCGCGCCAACCGCGGAAGACGTAAAACTTATGAAAAAGAAGGTGTGTTGGAAAGCTTGTATCCTTCAATTTTCATTGTAAGAGTTGACGAGAATAACTATAACCAAAGATTATCATTCAGCTATACCGATGTTCTAACTGAAACAGTTGAATTAAGTTTTAAGGAAGGCGAAATGCGTCGAAGCGCAGGCTAGCATATTGCGGAGCCGATCCAAAATAATTCCGAGCTCCTCAAGTTATGAATATCCAGAGTCTCTTTTTAGAAATGGGACTTGAAGATATGAATAGCAAAATTAAACCGGACTTAGTTCCGGTTTTTTTTCTTAAACTTGATTTTTATTTTACACTTTAAAAAAGGATTAAAAGCTATTTTGTAGAATACCGTTTTCACAACCATCCCAATAGGAGGGTTATTTATGAAGGCTTTACTTATAGTTGATATGGTGGCTGATTTCATCGATCCGGAAGGAGCTCTTTACATCGGGCCGGTAGCTGAAAAAGTAATTCCCAATATCAAGTCTCGCCTGGATCGATACCGGGCCGAAGGTAATCCCGTTATTTTTATTGGTGATTTTCACCTTGAGGATGATGTTGAGTTTAATCTATTTCCGGCTCACAGTGTAGGGGGTAGTGGTGGAGAAGAAATAATATCGGAACTTACCCCTCTTCCTGAAGAGCGAGTCATACAAAAGAGACGCTTTAGCGCTTTTGTGGGCACTGATCTCGACTTGACCTTGCGCGATAAAGGGATTGATGAGATTGAACTGACCGGTGTGGTTACAAATATTTGTATCCTTTATACTGCTGCAATGGCTAAAATGTATGGTTACAAAGTAAATGTCCCGGTCGATGCGGTAGCAAGCTTTGATGAGGAAGCACACCGGTTTGCTTTAAAAGAAATGGAGAAAACCTTGGGAGTAAATATGATCTAAACTAACCGGAGGACATAGATGAAAATTCAGGACTTTATTACTCTTAATGAAATAGGTCAAATTAATGTTGAACCTGGACAGCGTTTTTTTTCGGCATCGGAGCCAGAAATTAAACGGGGCCTAACCAGTGATATTTATTTTGTGCGCAGCAGGGATTTATTAAAATCCATGGGCCTGGCCGATACTGTAGTGACAGCCGAAATATTTGCTTCCAAAGATGGGGTTTTGGGCGGTATTGATGAAGCTCTTCACCTGCTGTGTGGGCGTAATCTTGAAATATGGGCCATTTCAGAAGGTGAAAAAGTGCAGGCTAAAGAAGTGGTTATGCGTATTAAAGGCCGGTATGGAGATTTTGGAATATATGAAACACCACTGCTGGGGATTTTGGCCAGCTCCAGCGGTTGGTGCACGGCGGCGCGCAGCTGTAAAGAAGCAGCTAAAGAACGAAAAGTTATTTGTTATGGCTCCAGACATCTACACCCGGCTGTCGCACCGGTGATGGAACGAGCGGCAGTAATTGGTGGAGCCGATGCCTGCAGCTGTATCCTGGGGGCGCTTTTACTGAACCAGGCCCCGGTAGGGACAATACCGCATGCTGCTTTCTTGATTGTTGGAGATACAGTTGAACTGGCTAAAGCTTATGATCGCTTTATCCCGGAAGATGCTCCCCGAATTATCCTGGTCGATACTTTTAAGGATGAAACCGAAGAGGCGTTAAGAGTGGCAGAAGCCCTTGGTAAAAAGCTAAATGGAATCAGGCTTGACACTCCTGGGGAAAGGGGTGGGGTTACTCCCAACCTGGTCAGGGAAACCAGAGCACGCCTTGATCAAGGTGGTTACAGCCATATTCAAATAATAGTTTCAGGAGGACTCACGCCGGAGCGCATTACCAGATTAGCTGAAGCTGGAGCTGACTCATTTGGTGTAGGTAGTTATATAGCCCGGGCGCCGGCAATAGATATGACTCTGGATTTAAAGGAAGTGCGGGATAAGGCCATAGCTAAAAGAGGGCGGATCCCCGGTATCACGGAGAATAAACGCCTTATTAAAATGAGCTGATATGATAAGATCATTAATACTGAAAGCGCCTGCAAAGATAAATCTTGGCTTAACCGTTCTTGGCTGCCGGGAAGATGGGTTTCATGATCTACAGTCAGTGATGCAGCAGGTATCTCTCTTTGATACCCTGGTATTTGAGCCCGCTCCCGGGAAAGGGCTCCAATTTTTTTGCACTGATCTAAGCTTGTCAGGCCCGGGAAACCTGGTAAACAAAGCAGCTGCCCTGCTGGAAGAAGAAGCGGGCGGAACTTTACCCGGTGTAAAAATAACCCTATATAAAAATATCCCTGTTGAGGCAGGTTTGGCCGGAGGGAGCGCTGATTGTGCAGCAGCTCTGGCCGGTTTAAACCGTTTTTGGCAGTTAAGCTACGATCAAAAAAGTTTACAAAAGTTGGGATTAATGCTGGGTTCTGATGTGCCTTTTTGCCTTCAGGGAGGCACTGCCCTGGCCAGCGGACGCGGCGAAAAGCTGGAAAAATTGCCTGCCCTGCCATTTTTTTGGGTTGTTCTGGCTTTGCCTGACGCTTTAAAATTATCAACTGCCGCTGTTTATCAAAGCTTTGATAAAACCAGAATGGGCGAGCCGGAAATTGCTGCACTGGTTGAAGCGATCAGGAAAGGCAGCAGGAGCAAAATCATATCATGGTTGTCCCGGGATTTAACCAATACCCTGGAAACGGCAGATCTCCCAGGCTCTGCTATTTTGAAAGAAACTAAATACAGGCTGCAAAGTAGAGGGTTGCAACCGGTATTATCAGGAAGCGGCCCGGCTTTATTTGTGTTGAGCTCTGAATATGAAATGGCCAGTAAAGCGGCCCGGATGATGGAAGAAGAAAACTGCCGGGCCTATTTATGCTGGATCTGCGGGAAAAAAGCTTGGCAGGAGGGATAACTGTGTTCGATGCTGTTGTTCTGGCTGGAGGGGGAAAGCGGGAACCGCTAACTGAACAGGAAAAAGTCGATAATAAAGCGTTTATCTTGATTAACGGCCAGCCTTTGCTTAGCTTTGTTCTGAAAGCTCTTCAGGAAGCGCCTTCGATTCAAAACATAGTCGTTGTCGGGCCCGATCAAGATCTTTTAAAACTCAGGAATCAAGAAAATGATTATGTAATCGTTCCTGAAAAAGGAAGTATGCTTAATAATATTGCTGCCGGCCTGGAAGAGGTTGATAAAAATCGCCTTTGCCTGGTTATAACCGGTGACATTCCCCTGATTAATGCTGATGTTGTTGAGGACTTTCTTATCCTTTGTGAACCGTATGATCATGATTTATATTACCCTATTCTGTCAAAGGATAATTGTGACCGGCACTTTCCGGAGACAAAACGGACTTATGTGCGGTTGAAAAAAGGGCAGGTAACCGGCGGCAATCTAGGGCTTGTCAATCCACACTGGTTCCTTGAAAATAAAGCCAGGCTGGAATTATTCATTTCTTATCGAAAAAAGCCAGTTAAAATGCTGCGGATCCTACCTGCAGCTCTGGTTTTGAAGTATCCTTTTGGAATGCTTAGTGTCAATGATCTGGAATTATTTATCTCCCGGCTTTTAAACCTCAAAGCAAAAGCTGTTCACTGCAATAAGGTAGAAATTGGTATGGATGTAGATAAAACAAGTGATTTAGCAGTGGTAAAAAATTTTTTAGCTAATAAAAGAATGACCTGGTAAATAACTGCTAATCTACCTGCGGCGGCATTTCCTTCTCCGGCCAGCTTGCTCCTCTATAGATCATGTTTTCATTTTCCCCTTTTAAAGCCTTGAATACCTGGGCAGTTACTGAATCTGTTGGATTGTAAACCAAAAGATAGAGATCACCATTTCGGGTGTTGACAACAGATTCGGTTGCCAGGTATGAGAGCGGTCCATAACGAGCGTGCTCATATTGAAAATCGACATAAACTAAATCATAATGATCGGCATATCTATGGCAAAAGTACCAATCAATATCAAACTGCTTTTTTTTAAGTAATATAGTTATTAAATATTGAAAGTAAGCAGTATGGCGGTAACATAATGTAGAACGGCGAAACAGCAGGATTTCTATTATAGTCATTTTCCTCCAAAAGTTGCCGAACAACTCCTGGGTACCAAATAAAGGTGTATAAATCATATTTAACAAATTCAGACCGCCCGGCAACTGCCGGGCATAATCCAGCAGTTCAGGCGTAATCATGAAAAGATTCATAGTCGAGTCATTGGCTGCTATGATATCTGTATAGGAGTCAATCAGCAGGGCCGGGGATTGGAGGCTTGCCATTTTGTTTAAAAGATTGTTCATTTGATTCTCTATGCTATTGGTTCTATAGAGTTCTTCATTCGATAGGCCCAGGGCAGCATAAAAAAATTCTTTTTTTTCCAGGCTGGTAAGCTTGAAGGCGTTGGCCAGCAGCATTAGGGTTTTTGTATCAAGGTACTTAAGATCTCCTCTTTCCAAGCGCCCTAGCTTATCGGGGCTAAGGTTGATCGCTTTACTCAAGCTTTCCCTTGTCCAATAATTTCCCAGTTTATCTACACTGTTTTTACGCAGCGTTCTAATAAGCAGACCAAAATCAGTAAGGTTCATTTTAATGCTCCAAACCGTTGTTGTGGAGATAATATGCAAATTTTCGCAAGTTGACTTACGAAAAAAAGTAAAATTAAGTGATTTGCAAAAAATGACGCAGCGGTTAAGATGTTTAGTACATTACAATAATCCACTTTGCAGAATAATTTCTTTTAGCTTTAATATACCTGATATCTATAGAGAAAGCAAAAACAACTAACCAATTTTAAATAGGTCTTTTAAGCACTCTTTTATAATTAATGTAAGCGACTTGTCTCTTTAAGGGCTTATCTGGTCTGTCTTTGTTTGATTGTTCTGCTTAATATGGTTGTTACGGTATTAAATATAGAAAAATATATTTAAGGAGGACGGGTATGATAGTTACGGATGTTAGAATCAGGCGAATAACGCGGCAGGGAAAAATGAGGGCAATTGTTTCAATTACCCTGGATGACAATTTTGCAATCCATGATGTCCGGGTTATAGAAGGCAATAACGGCTTATTTGTGGCCATGCCCAGTAAGCGCAATCCTAATGGTGAGTTCAGAGATATTGCTCATCCTATAAATGTAAATACCAGAGGGGAGATCCAGAGAGCAGTTTTAGAAGCTTATAGTATTGAAATGGAGAAAGAAACTGTAAAGGTTTGAAAAAGCTTTATCCTATTTTTGTCTCTTCTCCAAATCTGCAGTATAATATGAATTAAGGTTTTTTATGGGGAGGGGACAGTGTGGCAGAGTTGTGGGCTGTTATACTAGCTGCAGGCGAAGGGAAACGGATGCATTCCCGTTTGCCTAAAGTTCTTCATCCTTTGTGTGGTAGAAGAATGTTGGAATATATATTGAGAAGCACCGTTGAGCTGACCAGCCAGGTCCTGGTTGTAGTCGGCCATGGTGCTTCACAGGTTCAGGAGACTCTTGGCGATAAATGGTCCTATGTTCTTCAAGAACAGCAACTGGGAACGGGACATGCGGTCATGGAAGCTTTGCAGAAGCTTCCTGATAAAGGAATTTTGCTGGTGCTATGCGGAGATACTCCCTTGCTGGAAGCTTCCTATTTGAAAAAATTGATAAATTGTTATCATGAACATAAAGCTGCAGTTGCTACCGCTCAAGTTCCTGACCCCAGCGGTTATGGACGGGTAGTGCGGAATACTAACGGAAAGGTTATAAAGATAGTTGAAGATAAGGATGCTTCCGATCGAGAAAGAGAATTACGTGAAATAAACACCGGTACATACTGTTTTGATCTGGAGTTATTGCGCCACTACCTGCCCAGATTAAAAACTGATAACCTTCAGCATGAATATTATCTTCCTGATGTAATAACCATGATGCACCAGGATGGTTACCCTGTCGGCGCCTGCTGTCTTGATGATTACAGGGTTGGCCTGGGAATTAATAATCGCGCTCAGCTTGCTGAAGCGATTGGCATTTTGCAGCAAAAGGTCAAGCTTGGATTGATGCAAAAGGGGGTTACCATAGAAAAACCGGATACAGTTTATGTAGATGTAGATGTTCAAGTCGGGATGGATACAGTATTACGGCCGCACTGTGTCCTTGAAAAAGGGACTATAATCGGAAAGCAATGTATAATTGGCCCGGGGAGCTATCTTTCTCAAGCAATTGTTGGTGATGATAGCGTAATCAGTTATTCGGTTGTTGATAATTACAGGCTGGAAATAAATTCTGAAGTTGGCCCGTTTGCCCATTTAAAAGGTGAAGGGTAATTATCAATGGGCTTAGTTTCAAGAGGTTTTTAAAAAATATTTTCGCCGACCCCTCCTTTTTTCCAAACATTGATCCTCCGGCAGGAAAACAAGGCAAAAAAGAGAAAGGGTATTTATAAAAACTTGCACTAAATCTGGATTAACTATGCTCAGGAGGGTTTATGGTGATCAACAGTGAAGAACTAAAGCTTTTTTGTGGCAGCGCTAACCGGCAGTTGGCAGAAGAAATAGCAGAATATATAGAGCTTCCTCTTGGTAGTTGTGAGGTTACTCGTTTCAGCGATGGAGAAATATCGATCAGCATCAGGGAAAGTGTGCGCGGAGCCAATGCTTTTTTAGTCCAGCCGCTTTGTGGGCCCATTAATGAAAGTATACTTGAACTTTTAATCATTATAGATGCCCTGAAAAGGGCATCGGTTAATTCTATTAATGCTGTTATACCCTACTATGCTTATGCCCGACAGGATCGTAAAACACGGGCTCGAGATCCGATTACTGCCAAATTAATTGCTGATTTGGTTACGGCGGCAGGCGCAAACCGGGTCGTAGCCATGGATTTACATGCCGGACAAATCCAGGGTTTTTTCGATATTCCCTTAGATCACTTAACTGCGCTGCCCATTCTGGCAAAATATTTTATAGATAAAGAAATTGAAAACGGAGTAGTCGTTTCTCCTGATTTGGGCGGTGTAACAAGGGCGAGAGACCTGGCAAACCGCCTGGTTATGCCGATAGCAATCATAGATAAAAAGCGGCCTGCTCCAAACAAAGCTGAAATAATGAATATTATTGGAGATGTTAAAGGCAAAACGGCTATATTTATTGATGATATGATTGATACTGCTGGAACAATAACACTCGGGGCCGAGGCTTTGATTGAAGAGGGCGCTCAAAAAGTTTATGCTTGTTGTACTCACCCGGTTTTTTCCGGCTCCGCACTAAAACTCCTTAGCGACTCAAGTTTGGTTGAGATTGTCTATACCAATACCATTCCAGTTGATCGCGGTATGTTAAGGGGTTTGAATGATTGTTTCACCTCTTTATCAGTGGCTCCTTTAATTGGTGAAGCGGTAATTCGTATTCAAGAAAAACATTCAGTCAGCGAACTTTTTGATTGAGTTGATCTTCGCTGCTTCCTGCAGTATACTATTGCAGAAGGAGGCTGGAATGAATGGACAGAATGGAAATGGAAGTACAGACTCGGCCAAGCTTGACCAAGGGAGAGCTCAACCAAATACGCCGTGAAGACAAAGTACCTGCAGTACTTTACGGAAGAGGCGATGATAATTTTTCCGTAGTCGTAGATGGTCGGACCTTGAGGCAGGTTTTAATGACAGGAGGCGGTAACGTTCTCCTTGATCTGAAGGTCAAATCAAAAGGTAAAAAAACACGGCAGGAAACAGTCATGTTTAGAGATATCCAAAGAGATATACTCTATCAGGACCGCATTCTCCATGTTGATTTTATTCGAATCTCAATGACCGACAAGATCGAAGTCCCTGTTTATCTTAATTTTGTTGGCGACCCGGCTGGTGTTGAGGAGGGGGGGGTTTTATCTCTGGTAACACGGGAAGTTGAAGTTAAATGTTTGCCCGGCGATATCCCTGAACAATTTGATATTGATATTTCAGCATTGAACATCGGTGACAGTATCACTGCTGAAGCCCTGGTTTTTGAAGACGATATTGAAATGATCACTCCCCCGGATACCACTTTGGCTCAGGTGCTTGCTCCTATGGCCGAGGAAGAATTAGAACCGGCTATTGAAGAAGAACTGGAAGAAGGCGAAGAAGGCGCTGAAGATGAAGAGCCCGCTGAAGAAACTGAAGAAGAAAGCTAAGCTTAAAAAACAAGGCAGTTTGATTATGGCTAGTTTAAATGCCCCTTGGTTGAGGGGCATTAATTTTTAAAGGATAAGATCTGGATAGATTCGGGGGTTTTTAATGTTTCTGATCGTAGGACTTGGTAACCCTAAAAAGCAGTATGCGAACACCAGGCACAATCTTGGCTTCCGGGTGGTAGAAATGCTGGCCAGCCGCTTGAAATCAAACCCTCCAGTTTCCAGGCATAGATCGCTTTTAACTGAAATTGAGTATACTGGAAAGAAAATGATCCTGGCCCAACCGCTTACTTATATGAACCGAAGTGGCCTGGCTGTTCAAGAGATTGTCTCTAATTACCGGCTGGATTTAGATAGGATTTTGATTATTTATGATGACCTTGATCTCCCTCCCGGTACAATCAGGCTCCGGAAAAAAGGTGGAGGGGGTGGCCATCGTGGAGTTCAATCGATTATTGAAGCTCTGGGAACCGAAGAGTTTTCCCGCTTGAAAATTGGCATTGGCAAGCCTCCACCCGGCCTGGAACCTTCAGAATATGTATTGCAGCCGTGGCTGGAAGATCAAGATTTGATAGGGCCAGCCCTGTTAAAGGCATCGGGTGCAGTTTTGAGCTTTGTAACAGACGGGCTTGAAACGGCCATGAATAATTATAATCGGGACTTGTCTTCTCCCCAGTAATATGTTAAACTTCTTTCAATATAAAATTAAAGGCAATGCAGAAGGAAAGTAAGTTGAGTAGGCCGCCTCTCAGAGAGGCCGGGTCAGAGGCTGCAAGCCCGGTCGGTTTGGTTCTCAATCGAAGTTCCCTTCGAAGCTTTTCACTGAAAACCCGATAAGGGTTTAAGTAGGTGTAAACGGTTCTTCTCCGTTAATGGAAGAGGGTATCGGCGGCCGGTAAGGCAGCCCGTACTTATCGAGTGGATATCTATCAAAATGGGTGGTACCGCGGATAAAAAATCCGTCCCTCAGGGGGGCGGTTTTTTTTTTATATAATAATACTTTTTTTGAAAGGGGTTTTAATCATGATTGTGGTAATGCAGAAAGCAGCGGAAAAAGAAGAGGTTAAAGAAGTGGAAATTAAATTGATGGAGATGGGCTTTGCCCCGCACCGTATCGAGGGAACCGGAAGGGTTGTTATAGGGGCAGTGGGAGAATCTAAAATTGTTTTTCCAACCGGATTGGAAGTGTTGCCCGGTGTGGAAAAAGTGGTTCCTATTAGCGCTCCTTACAAACTGGTCAGCAGAGAGGTTAAAGAAAGCGGCAGTGAAGTGGCAGTTGGAGATCTTAAAATTGGCGGAACTGAAATTGTAGTTATGGCCGGGCCGTGTGCTGTGGAAAGCGAAGAACAGCTTTTAACTATAGCCAGGCATGTAAAAGCTGCTGGAGCCCAGGTGCTTCGTGGTGGAGCATATAAACCCCGATCTTCGCCTTATAGTTTTCAGGGCTTAGAGTTTGAAGGTTTGAAAATGCTTAATCGGGCCAGGGAGGAAACCGGTTTAAAAATAGTGACTGAAGTCTTAAACCCCCAGGAAGTTGAACTGGTTGCCGACTATACCGATATAATTCAAATTGGTGCAAGAAATATGCAGAACTTTTCCTTGCTTCGTGAAGTGGGCCGAACTAATAAGCCGGTTTTGCTTAAAAGAGGCCTGGCTGCTACTGTTGAAGAATGGTTAATGGCCGCCGAATATATCCTGGCCGAAGATAACTTCCGGGTTATTCTTTGTGAAAGAGGAATCCGCACTTTTGAAACCTCAACCAGGAGTACTTTGGATATAAGTGCTATTCCGCAAGCTAAAAGCATGACTCATCTTCCTGTTATTGCTGATCCTTGCCATTCCAGCGGCAGTTGGAAACTGGCCTCTCCTCTTTCTCAGGCGGCAATAGCAGCCGGTGCAGATGGTTTGCTCATCGAAGTCCATCATAAACCTGCAGAAGCACTCTGCGATGGCCCTCAGTCACTGACCCCAGAAAAATTTTCACGGCTGCTTTCCTCGCTTAAACCAGTTGCTGAGGCTGTTGGCAGGAATGTATCTATTAATGAAGATCTGTCAATTACAAGGGGGCTTTAACCATGGCGTCAGGGAGAGTTGGCTACCTCGGGCCGCAGGGAACTTTCTCTGAGGAGGCAGCTTTACTTTATCAGAGGAAAGTAGAATGCAGCCTGCATGAATATCCCACCATTGGCGCCGTTATAGAAGCAGTGACCTCGGGTAAGGTTAATCAAGGTCTGGTCCCTTTGGAAAACCGCCTTGAGGGTGGGGTCGGCGCCACCCTGGATTGTTTGTCCAATAGTGAAGGCATATTAATCAGGAATGAAATATACTACCCCATCAGGCAGTGTTTGATGGCTGAAGAGGATATTAGGCTCGACCAAATTGCCGTGGTCCTTTCCCATCCTCACGCTCTCGGGCAGTGCTCTGAATTTATTAACAATAACTTGCCTAAAGCTAAACCTTTACCGGTGGAAAGTACGGCCGCTGCAGCAAAAAGTTTAACTGGTAAAGCAGGTTATGCCGCAATTGCTCCCCGCCGAGCTGCCGAATTATTTTATTTAACCTTGCTTGAGGAGGGTATTGAAGATAACAAGGAAAATACCACCCGTTTTGTCGTTCTTTCTTCCGTTGGTCAAAAGCCTACGGGAGATGACAAAACGTCGCTGGTCCTGACTATCCTTGATCGTCCCGGAAGTCTTTACCGGGTGCTGGGCTGTTTTGCCCGCCGCGGGATCAACCTGACGCGCATAGAATCCCGCCCCTCTCGGGAGATTATTGGGGACTGGCTTTTCTTTATCGACTGTGAAGGACACTGTGACGAATTTAATAATACAGGCCTGTGGCAAGAAATAAGCAGCGAAGTAACCTTTCTTAAAATGTTGGGTTCATACCCACAGGGAAAAACAGTTTCAGTTGTGAAATAAGCGGGTTAAAGTATGAGCTAACTTCGTTCAATAATATATTAGTATCAATCAGCCCTATTTAGCTGCGGTTGCCTGCTGAAGAAAACTGTGCTCGCTGATCCTTTAAGGTTGGAACTGCATCGGTTTAGCTTCAGCCCTTCGCCGGGGCTTCCCTGATGGTAAGCTCATCTTTTGCTCTCGCCCGGCGGCCGGTTTCCAGCCGGCCAGCGCGCTTTGGGCCTCGCCTTGCCGGCAATTTCAAACCTCCACTTAATGCTTGACCTGAGTTTTAATTGCAGCTTTTCCGGGTTAATATAAAGCTGGTTATGCAGCCTCTATAAATCAAACCATAGCCGGTGGAAAACTGGTAATGTTATGGTTTTATCGAAAATCCGTTTGCTGACCAGGGCTCTTCAATGATGGTAGTGCAACATTTTTCTAATATTTCTGAGCATGATTCGGGCTGTTGACGCTTTCACGCGGGCCAGATAGAATGGTTATAATTCAAAGCTTATCCAGGCTGATAATCGCCCATACTTTGAATTATGGTTAATAAGTAATAAGGGGGATATTTATATATTCCTCCCTATTATGCTGTACAAGTGTAAACAGCTTAGACTTAGAGCATTAAAAGTAAGGAGAATTAATATGGCGGAGCAGTTACTTGATTTATGGTTGAAGGACGACAGTTTTCAAACCATACATGCGAAAATTTGCCAAAAGCCTCGTTACCGGGCTATGGTCGCAGGCCTTGACAATGGTGCCCGGTCTTTCTTCATGGCTGCCCTGGCCCGTCAATCTAAAACACCTGCCTTAATCGTCGTACGTGATCCAGCCCGAGCAGAGAAATTGTATACAGAATTAGGCGGTTATTTCCCAGATAAGATTAACCTGCTACCCCCCAGGGAATTTTTTATGAATACTGAAGTACTTGGCCGTAGTGAAGAATATCAACAGATGCGCTTACAGTTTCTGGAATGGATTGACAGCGGAGAAACAGGCATTTATATAGTTACGGCAAGCGCCTTATTTTCAAAAATGGTCCCCTTTACTACCTGGCAGGAACATATTTTGCATCTTCATACCGGGCAAAAACTGGACCGGGAAAAATTAATTGACCAATTAATCCGGATCGGTTATGAACGATCCGCTCTGACTGAAGCCGGGGGTTATTTTAGTGCCCGGGGAGACATTGTAGACATCTATCCACCAGGGCAAACTTTGCCTGTTCGAATCGAATTATTTGACGAGAGCATTGAATCCATACGTATTTATGACCCCTCTACTCAGCGTTCCATTACAAAACTATCAGAAGCAACCATTAAGCCGGCTAAAGAGTTAATTACTACAGAAAATGTGTTTAGGCGTGGGGAAAATAAAATCAATTATGAACTCGATCAGGCTCTTTCCAGGCTTAGGCGAAGAGGAGAAAAAGAAGCTGCTGTTAAACTTGATCAGGAAGTAAAAAGGCACCTGCAGAAATTGGCTGAGCCAGGGGGACTTGATTTCCTGGGCAGTTATTATCCCTTCTTTTATGAAAAAGGGGGAGCGCTTGTGGATTATCTTCCCTCCCGCTTTCTCGCTTTTATAGAAGAACCAGCCGCTGTTGCTGAAGCTGGTGAAAATTTTTGTAAAGAATTTGATGATTATTTCAATAGCAGCCTTATGGAGCAAGAGCTGGTTGGTTCTTATGAAAAGCTAGTGTGGGACAGCCATAAACTGTTTCAAAGGCTAAACTGTCCTTTAATTAGTTGTTCTCTCTTTCAGGGAACGGGAGGCCTTTTCCAACCTGAACAATCCTTTCAAATTGAAGCAAAAAGCGCACCTTATTATCACGGGCAGTGGGAACTGTTTCAAAACGATTACCAGGGCTGGCTGGATCATAATTACCGGGTGTTCTTTATGGCTGCTACAAGCAGCAGGGGAACCAGTTTAATCCAGCAGCTCACCGATCAAGGGGTTTTTATAAAGAGGGCTAAAAAGAAAGAGTCAGGCAGTGAAAACACTTCCAGGGTAGAGTCTCTTCCTTTGCCTCTGGTTATTCAAGGCAGTCTGGAAGATGGGTTAATTATTCCTTCTCTAAACCTGGCCCTGGTTACAGAACACAACCTGCTTCCGCAGCGGAAAAAGAAAAAGCGTTTACGTTCCCGGGAAGGAATTCGCCTTAGTGATTACCGGGAATTAAAGCTTGGTGATTTTGTAGTCCATGAACAACATGGTATTGGCAAATATCAGGGGGTTAGCACCCTGGAGATTAGTGGTGTCAAACGCGATTACCTGCTCCTAAAATACCGGGGAACTGATAAATTGTATATTCCTGTGGATCAAATTGCATTGATTCAAAAATATAAGGGGGGGGAAGGCCCCGCTCCCCGCCTGCACAGTCTAGGTGGAGCAGAATGGCAAAAACTTAAAAATAAAGCCAACCGGGCTGTAGAAGAACTGGCCAGGGAACTGTTATCCCTTTACGCCGGACGGGAGGCAGCAGCAGGTTATCGTTTCGAACCTGATCATCCCTGGCAGCAGGAATTTGAAACCCATTTTCCTTTCGAAGAAACGCCTGATCAACTCCAGGCTATTGCTGATGTCAAAGCAGACCTGGAAAAACCCTATCCCATGGATCGTCTGATCTGTGGTGATGTAGGTTATGGAAAAACCGAGGTAGCCATGCGAGCTGCTTTTAAAGTAGTTATGGAAGGTAAGCAAGTAGCTATTCTGGTGCCGACTACTGTTCTTGCCCAGCAGCACTACCGGACCTTCCAGGAACGGTTCGAAGGTTTCCCGGTGCGCATTGCTCAGCTGAGCCGGTTTGTATCCAGGGGCGAGCAAAAAACGGTGATTACAGATTTGTCTGCCGGAAAGATTGACATTATTATTGGCACACACCGCCTTCTCTCCGGCGATGTTAATTATAATGATCTCGGCCTGCTAGTGTTGGACGAGGAACAGCGATTTGGGGTGCGACAGAAAGAAAAAATTAGAACAATGCGCCTGGAAGTAGACACCTTGACTATGACCGCTACCCCTATTCCCAGAACCCTCCATCTTTCGCTTTCTGGAGCAAGGGATTTAAGCGTTATTGATACTCCACCTGAAAACCGCTATCCGGTTCAGACTTATGTCCTCGAGTATTCAGATAATTTGATCAGGGAAGCTGTCAACCGGGAATTGAACCGGGACGGTCAAATCTTTATTGTTTTTAACCGGGTCTCTCAAATAGATGCCTTTGCTGGAAAGATTAAAAAAATGTTTCCAGGTGTTACTGTAGCGGTAGGTCATGGGAGAATGCCTGAAACAAAACTGGAGAGGATTATGGCTGATTTCCAGGCAGGATATTACCAGATCCTGGTATGTTCGACAATTATCGAATCAGGCCTTGATATTCCCAATGTCAATACTCTAATTGTTTATGAAGCAGATAAATTTGGCCTGGCTCAGCTATATCAAATTAGAGGTAGGGTTGGACGTTCCAACCGTCTTGCTTATGCCTACCTTACTTATCGCGCAGATAAAATAGTTAATGAAACTGCGCAAAAGAGGCTAAAGGCTGTTAAAGAATTTACAGAGCTTGGCTCAGGGTTCAAAATAGCCTTGCTTGATTTGGAAATCAGGGGTGCAGGCAATATCCTGGGTGCCGAGCAGCACGGCTTTGTCACTGCAATCGGGTTTGACCTTTACTGCAAGCTTTTGGAAAAAGCGGTGGCAGAGCTAAAAGGCGAACAGCCAAAGCAAGCTGTAAACCCTCGCCTGGAACTTAATGTCAATGCTTATATCCCTTCCTCTTATATCACTTCTCAAAGCCAAAAGGTAGATTTCTATCAGAGGATATACAATGCTGATTCTAAAGGGGAATTAGAAGAACTCGATGAAGAATTAACCGATCGATATGGGTCACCACCCCAACCGGTCATGAATCTTTTATCCGTAGGCCGAATTAGGATTCTGGCTTGCTGCCTGGGCCTGGAACTAATTCAGCAGCAGCAACAAGCGATTTTGATCCAGTTTTCTCGGCGAAATGCGGTAGATAAAGGGCTGCTAGAAAAAACGCCATTTTTCAAGGCAGGCACTGTCATAATTCAAGAAGAAAAACCGTTAAGGTTAAAACTGAATGTTACAGGATCTGGAAAAACAAATGGCCGGGCTGACTCACTAAGTGATCTGAAGTTCTTTCTCGAAGAATTGACGTCGCTTCAAGTAAGCCCTGACAGTAGCTGTAAAAGTTAATTATTGATATAATATTTTCGATTACTAAGAACTTCAAAAGAGGGTAAACTATTGATTGCAGGCAGCACCGCTTTTGTCAAAGGAGCAGCTATTTTGGCAATAACCGGCCTCGTGGCCCGGGGTATTGGGGCTATATTTAGAATTGTCCTGGCGGCAATCCTTGGCGATGAAGGGATCGGTCTTTTTATGTATGCCTATCCGATTTATTCTACCCTTTTGGTGCTTTCCACCGCCGGCATACCGGTAGCCCTTTCAAAGATCATGGCTGAAAAAATTGCTCTTTATGACTACCGTGAAGCTTTAAGAGTATTCAAAGTTGCTTTTTTGATCTTGACTCTGTCCGGCCTGGCTATAACAGTTATTATGATGGTTGGAGCTGAGCTGTTTGCTAAAATGATTGTTCGAGATATGCAGGCGTTATATCCTCTTCTGGCTATTTCGCCGGCAATATTTTTTGTAACTATTATGGCTGCCCTGCGCGGCTTTTTCCAGGGCCAGCAGAATATGACACCTACCGCGGCTTCGCAAATGTTGGAACAACTGGTTCGGGTGGTATTTTCTATCGCCATGGTTCTGCTCCTTTTGCCTGCTGGACTTGAATATGCTGCTGCCGGCGCCTCTTCAGGTGCCGCTGCTGGAGGGTTGGCTGGATTTATGCTTCTGGCCGTACTATACAAGTACAGGCGGCGTAACCTGCAAGACCTGGCTTTACAACAAAAAAGTCATCATCCAGCCAGGATTCAAACCATCATCTCGCGCCTGTTTCGCCTGGCAATACCGGTTACTGTCGGTGGTTTAATTATTCCATTAATATCTTTGATCGATTTAGCTGTAGTGCCCCGGCAGCTGCAGGCTGCCGGATTTGACCTGGAAACAGGTCGAGCATTATATGGTCAGCTAACCGGAATGGCCAGTCCGATCGTTTACTTTCCCAACGTAGTGGCGCTGGCTTTAAGTATTAGCCTGGTACCGGCTATTTCAGAAGCTCATACTCTAAGCCAGGAGTTATTGATCAGACATCGCTCGGCTATTGCTATAAAGTTGACAGTGCTGTTTTCTGTTCCGGCTGCCTGTGGTTTGTTTTTACTTGCCGAGCCGATTACCATTTTATTGTATAACAATGTAGAAGCAGGTTATGCACTGGCTTATATGGCCTGGTCGGTTATACCGCTTTGCCTTTATGTTTCTACAACCGGTATTCTCCAGGGCCTCGGAAAACCAATCCTGCCTGCTTTAAATATGTTTTACGGGGGAATTGTCAAAACTATTTTAGCCTGGTTTTTAACTGCCATTCCCGTTTTGAATGTAGGTGGAGCTGCCCTGGCTACTGTAGTTGGGCTGACAGTGGCCGCAGCATTTAATCTTTTGCATGTGGCCCGTAATACGGGATTGCGTATGAACTGGCGAGAATTGGTTATTCTGCCGGGGCTGGCTGTCCTGGTTATGGCGGGGTTTGTGGTTATTATTTATAATATAGTTGATAATATTGGAGCTTCGTATCTATCACCAGGAATGCTGAACGGGGCGGCAACTTTCTCAGCCATCATTATGGGGATTATAATTTATGTTTTATCTTTATTTTTAAGCGGTGCTCTCAGTAAAGAAGAACTGCAGATGATGCCTGTTTTGGGCAGACCCCTTTCCAGCCTGGCTGAGCGGCTTAAGCTGTTTCGTTCTTCTTGATGTCAAGAAATGATATACTTAGTTTTTTTAACAGCGGTTTAAGGATAACAGGAAGGGGATTGTATGAGAGAAATAATTGTTATAGGCCTGGGTACGGGTCAAAGAAAGCATTTAACCCGGGAAGCATTGAAATATTTGAATAGTAAGCGTCCGCTTTTTTTTCGGACCGGTAATCATCCGGTTGCGCAGTATTATGGAAGCTGGAAAAAAGGCAGGACCTTCGATTACCTGGGTGAATTTGGCGCTTCTGAATACAATTACAGGAAAATTACCCGGAAATTGTTGAGCGCTGTCCGTCAACATGGGCAAATCTGTTATGCGGTTCCAGGCCATCCCTTAATTGGTGAGGCAGCAGTTAAACAGCTGCTTAAACTGGCATCATCACTGGGTATAAAAATAAGAATAATCCCGGGACTAAGCTTTATCGGGCCGCTCCTCAGGATTTTAAAAATAGATCTGATGGAGGGAGTAAGGGTAATCGATACCCGGAAAATGGATCAACTGGAAGAACCCTGTCCCGACCATTTGATTTTAATTAAATTCTATACCAGCGATACTCTTTCTAGCCTTAAATCCACGCTGCTAAAACTGTATCCTGAAAACTATCCAGTAACTGTAGTTCGGACAGCGGGGATGCGCCGTGAAAGCTGCTGGACTATCCCTCTTCATTTCCTTAATTGCTCTCCCTTAAACAATCATTATACTGCATTATATCTACCTCCTTACCGGGGTTATTTAATGGGCGATTTGCTGCGCATAATGGCCAGGCTTCGTGCTGTGGATGGCTGCCCCTGGGACAGGCAGCAGTCCAACCACTCCCTAAGGCAGTACCTGGTTGAAGAAGCGTATGAAGTGGTAGGAGCAATTGATGAAGATGATGATACCGCTTTGAAAGAAGAGCTGGGCGATGTTCTTTTGCAGGTAGTTTTTCACAGCAGAATTGCCTATGAAGAAAATCGCTTTGATTTCTTACAGGTAATCGAGGGAATTGCTTCTAAATTGATCAGGCGCCACCCTCATGTTTTTGGTACTGGCAGCGCATCAAACGCGTCTGAGGTTAGATTGAAGTGGGAAGAGATTAAGTTAAATGAAAAAAATAGCCAAAACAAGCACTATGATAAAAATGTCCCGATAATAAACATCGATCATTCTCTGCCTGCTCTGCTTAAAGACTATAAACTGCAAAAAAAAGCGGCTGATATTGGATTCGATTGGCCCTGCATAAAAGGCCCCCTGGAAAAAGCCCGGGAAGAGCTAAGAGAGTTGCAGGAAGCCTTTGAGGCCGAAAATCAAGATGCCGTTGAGGAGGAGTTAGGTGATTATCTTTTTACCATAGTTAACCTGGCCCGATTTTTGGGAGTAAATCCTGAACTGGCCCTGGGTAAAACTATTGATAAATTTATTGATCGCTTCCTTTATGTTTTAAAGCAGGCTGAAAAAACTGGCCGGCCTGCTTCGGACTTTTCGCTCGAACAGCTTGATAAATGGTGGGAAGAAGCTAAAAAAATAAGGAAAATAGGTAAATAAAGCAGGAATCTATAAAGCAAGGTCGAATAGCATTTATTATAAAGGGAATCAAATTATGTATGAGGAGGGCTTTTAACAGTGAATAAGTCTGAGCTTGTAGATCTGGTTGCTGAGAAAGCTGGAATGTCAAAAAAGGATAGCGAAAAGGCAATTAAAGCAGTTCTAGACAGCATTACAGATGGTTTGGTAAAAGGAGAAAAAGTACAGCTCGTAGGTTTCGGAACCTTTGAAGTTCGCAATCGCAAAGAGCGGGAAGGCCGTAATCCCGCAACCGGCGAAAAAATTAAAATTGAAGCGCTTAAAGTGCCGGCTTTTAAACCGGGCAAGGCCTTGAAAGACAAAATTAAATAGCACTACACTAATAAGGTATTCAAACAAATATAAAGCAATGTTAGTATCCCCCCTGGGTGCGGTTGTATATCTTCCTCTAAAGGGGGGATATTTCCCAAAAAAAGGTTAGTTAGTATTAAAGAGCAGCTGAATGTTTCAGCCTGATCAACAAGGCCTGCATTTTCTACTGAAGATGTGATTTATATGTTTTTTGTTAAAAGGAAAGAGAAAAAGGAACAAGTCAGCTTTCCCCGTTATCAAAAGGGGAATAGTTATAGTATGTACAAATTGGTCAGCGCTACAGGCCTGTTGATCATCGTCTGCCTGCTGGTGGTGATAGGGGCTCAACATCTCCGGCAGCGCCAGGCAGAGCAGGAATTGTTGGAGTATAAGGCCCGTATTGATAAAGTGGAACAGCGCCGGGAAGAAGCTTTAAATGAAATTGAAAGGCTGCAGGATATGGATTACATCGAAATACAAGCCCGCAACCGGCTTGGACTGGTAAAGCCTGATGATAGGATTTTCCAAATAGAGGATTGACATTATTGTTAAAGCAGTTATAATAACAATATCTTAAAATTATTACAACGAGGAGGAGTTTTAGATTAAGGAAGACATAGTTTTAGGCAGTATTGTGGAAGGAGTGATAACCGGTATAACAAAATTTGGAGCGTTTGTTGAGTTATCTAACGGCTCTACAGGCCTTGTCCATATATCGGAAATTGATGATGATTATGTAAAGGATATCAATGATTTTTATAAAAAATCGGATAAAGTTAAAGTCAAAGTGCTGTCGGTTGAAAAAAACGGTAAAATAGGTCTTTCTATTAAACAAGCTAAAGCAGGCTACACTCCGGGTGGCAAAAAAGAGCGCAAGAAAAATGAAACGGAAAGTAAAGCCTCATTTGAAGATAAAATGAATCGCTTTCTTAAAGAAAGTGATGAACGCTTATTAGATTTAAAGCGCAACACTGAATCTAAAAGAGGCGGCCGCGGTTCTTGTCGTGAAGCATTTTAAGATTTAATGGTTATCATAATATGAGCAGAAAGGCACTCTGTTTCAGAGTGTTTTTTTATCTAGCCTGTTTGCTTATATTATCAGGCGGATAGGTTGTGATCAATTCTGTGCCAGCTGAAAAAAGTTACGGATTATATTACCAGGCACGCTCTTCTAAATAAAGATGATCTGGTAATTGTTGCTGTATCCGGAGGGCCGGATTCTCTAACTCTTTTGCATATGCTTAACAATATATCGCAGAGCTTCAGGCTTCAGCTGGTAGTCGCTCACTTAAATCACTGCATGCGCCCCGAAGCAGATCAAGAAGAAGCTACCATTATAAGCCTTGCAGAATCTTGGTCGCTTAATTATGAATCCAGATCGGTTAAAGTTCGAGAATTAAAAAGAATTAAAGGAATTTCAGAAGAAGAAGCAGGAAGGCTGGCCCGTTATAAGCTTTTTTATGATGCTGCCTATAAGTATGGCGCTTCAAAAATTGCCCTCGGCCATCATCTTGATGATCAGGCTGAAACAGTGTTATTAAACATAATCAGGGGAACCGGTGTGGATGGCCTGGCAGGAATCCTTCCAATTTATAAAAGGGGCGGAATAGATATAATCAGGCCTTTGCTTTGTTTGAGGCGCCATGAAATAGAAGCCTATTGCAGTGAAATGAAGCTAGAGCCTTTTACTGACAGCAGTAATTTGGAAACCGATTATACCAGGAATAAACTTCGCCTTGAACTGATACCCCAATTGGAAAAAAAATATAATCCCAGGATCAGGGAAGCCCTGTTTGGGCTGGCTGCCCTTGCAGCTGAAGACAGGCGTTTATTGCAGGCTTTATCTAATAGAAAATACTTGGAACTGGCTGGTTTTGGTAATAAAGAGATTGTTATAGGTAGAAATAAGCTGCTTAAGCTCCCGGTGGCTTTAAGCAGCCGTATTTTAAGGAAAGCTCATAAAAGATTTGCTCCTAAAAGAGAGCTGGACAGTTATCACATCGGACGCATCTTTAACCTGCTGGAAAGCAAAAAAACAACCGGCCAGGTTACTCTGCCCGGTAAAGCTTCTCTGTATTTGTCCCAGGAACAGGTTATCATAACCAGCTCAGATAAAGAAAAAAAGCCCTACTTCCCCCAAAAAACCTTACCTGTCCCGGGAAAAACAGTTCTGGGCAATGGTTCTATCATAGAAGCCAGGTTTAGAAATAAAGAAGAATTATCCTGGCCGCCTTTAAAATACCAGGCTTATTTGGATTATGATTTGCTGCCTTCCGGGAAATTAACGGTCAGAGCCAGATGGCCCGGGGCCAGGTTTCATCCGCAGGGTTTGCCGGGGGGGAAAAAGCTGAAAGATTTTTTTATTAATCAAAAAATACCCCGGCACAGAAGAGATTTTGTGCCCCTGGTAACAGTTGGAGATAAGATATTATGGGTTGCTGGGCTTAGAATTGCAGAGCATTATCGGGTTACAGCAAAAACTGAAAAGATTTTGGTTTTAACTTATAAAAATTGAAGATGCCCAGGCAGAAAAAAATCCGCTGCAATTAACGAGGTGGCTTTAAATATGACAGATCACTATATAAATGGTAAAAAAATTGATGACCTTGAAATTATTATTTCTTCGGAACAAATAAATACACGGGTTAGGGAAATGGCAGAATTAATTTCGAAAGATTATAGCGGCAAAAGGCCTTTGTTGATAGGAGTTCTAAAAGGCGCTGTGATCTTTCTTAGTGATTTGATCCGATATTTAACCATCACCGTTGAAATTGATTTTATTGCAGTATCCAGTTATGGAAATTCCACAGCTTCATCGGGTGTAGTTCGGATTTTAAAAGACTTGGAACAAAGTATTCAGGGTAAAGATGTCCTTATTGTTGAAGATATTGTCGACACGGGCTTAACCTTGAATTACCTGGTTGATAATCTTGGCAGCAGGCAGCCCTATTCTTTAAAAGTAGTTACTTTGCTTGATAAACCTGATCGCAGGAAAGTAGTACTTGAGCCTGATTATTGCGGTTTTACCATACCCGATCGTTTTGTAATCGGCTACGGGCTTGATTACGGGGAAGATTTCCGTCAACTCGCTGATCTGCGCGTTTTAGATGAATAACATCATTATTATAAGAAATTATAACCAAAGCTATAACCTGTTTTATTGCTTTGAACAAGGCAGTGTGTTACAATTTATTTCAGCCTTTCAGGGCTTATTTGGAGAGGAGGGTACTTTTTGAGCCCATTTGTAAGACAAATAATATTCTACCTGGTAATAGCCATGGTAGTGGTCATCCTACTGGCAACCTTCAATACCGGGCCGCAACCTGAAGAAATAAGCTACAATCAGTTTGTAGAAAAAATAGAAAACGGTCAAGTGGAAAAAGTCGTTGCGCATGGCAATGAAATAGAGGCTGTCCTCGTTGATGGGACAGAAATTGAAACGACTCGCCCTGAAGACCATCAGTTAACTGAACTATTACTGGAAAACAATGTTTCTTATTCGCCTCATCCTGAGCGTGGCCCCGAGTGGTGGCAGACAGCACTTACATACATGATTCCTTTTTTGCTGATTATCGGGATCTTTTTCTTTTTCATGCAGCAGTCTCAGGGTGGCGGTAATCGGGTAATGAATTTTGGTAAAAGTAAGGCCAAACTGCAGGAAACTGATAAAAAGAAAGTTACTTTTGATGATGTGGCGGGCGCCGATGAAGAAAGAGCAGAACTGAGCGAGGTAGTTGATTTCCTGAAAGACCCCCGCAAATATATCGAAATTGGAGCAAGAATTCCAAAAGGGATATTGCTGGTTGGGCCTCCTGGCACCGGAAAAACCCTGCTGGCCCGTGCTGTTGCTGGAGAAGCAGGAGTGCCTTTTTTCAGCATTAGTGGTTCTGACTTTGTGGAAATGTTTGTTGGTGTTGGCGCTTCCAGGGTGAGGGATATGTTTGAAAATGCTAAAAAGAATTCTCCCTGTATTGTCTTTATTGATGAAATCGATGCTGTGGGAAGGCACCGCGGTGCCGGACTCGGTGGAGGCCATGATGAAAGAGAGCAAACTTTAAATCAGCTTCTGGTTGAAATGGACGGATTTGATGTTAACGAAGGGATAATAATTATTGCCGCTACCAACCGGCCCGACATATTAGATCCTGCTTTGCTCAGGCCGGGCCGCTTTGATCGTGAAATCACAGTTACCTTGCCTGATGTTAAGGGAAGAGTGGAAATACTGAAAGTTCATACCAAAAATAAACGTTTTTCTGAAAACGTGGAACTAAAAAGCCTGGCGCAGGGAACCCCAGGATTTACCGGTGCCGACCTGGAGAATGTGGTGAATGAAGCAGCGCTTTTAACTGCTCGAACCTCTAA
Organism: Syntrophomonadaceae bacterium; assembly: GCA_003567725.1. Taxonomy (GTDB): domain Bacteria; phylum Bacillota; class Dethiobacteria; order DTU022; family DTU022; genus B1SED10-74M. The sequence goes on from PWYU01000089.1 coordinate 45,453, forward strand.
AAAACTTATCAGCATGAAAGAGCTGGAGGAGGCGGTGGAAAGAGTTGTAGCCGGAACCCAGAAAACAAGCCGGGTGATAAGTGAGTTTGAGAAAAAAATTGTCGCTTATCATGAAGCCGGCCATGCTCTGGTGGGATACCTTCTTCCTCATACAGATCCTGTTCATAAGGTATCTATAATTCCTCGCGGCCGGGCGGGAGGTTATACTTTAATGTTCCCGGAAGAAGACCGTTATTATATGACCAAGACAGAATTATTGGATAGAGTAAGCACTTTGCTTGGTGGGCGAGTTGCTGAAAAGCTGGTTCTTAATGATATCAGTACCGGGGCTCAGAATGACCTGGAAAGAGCTACTCAAATAGTCCGCCAGATGATCATGGAGTATGGCATGAGTGATAGCCTGGGACCCATTACCCTTGGTAGAAAACAGGATCAGGTATTTCTGGGACGCGATCTGGGAAGGGATCGTGATTACAGTGAAGAAATTGCCAAAGCCATTGACCAGGAGATCAGAAAATCCATAGATGATTGTTACCAAAAAGCACAGGATATCCTGGAAAACGAACGTCCCAAACTTGAAAGAATTGCCCAGGCATTATTAGAAAAAGAAACTCTTAATTCAAAAGAGATTAAAGCTTTGGTTGAAGGCCGGGAACTGCCTGAACCAGAAGAAGAATCTCAGGATGAAGCTGATGATAACTACCGGGAGGAACCGGAAGAAGAAATTGAAGCGGAAGAGTCAACGGTTGTCTCCGGTAATCAAAACGGGCCTGATGATGATTCCGGTGAAAGCGAATCTTCTGAGGAAGAAGTAGCTAAGCCAGAATTGGATGATGATAGCGCAGAAAAAGAAAAAGCGAAGCGACAGGCTTCTTTCCAACAATACAGTGAACAGAGCGATAACCCTACTAAAGACCATCAGTAAATTCGGAATTGCCGAGCCAGGTGATAAACCTGGCTTTTTTTCTTTGGTTAAATGCTAGAAAAAATTTGAGGTGATCGTTTTGGCCTCGGGATTGACTAACATTCCCGGCATTAAAGTTGGCGTAGCGCATAACCGAAACGCAGCTACCGGAGTTACCGTGGTGCTGGTTGAAGATGGGGCAAGAGCTGCAGTTGAGGTTAGAGGATCTGCACCGGGAACCCGGGAAACAGATCTGTTAATGCCTGGATGTCTGGTGGAAGAAGTCCAGGGGTTGGTTTTAGCCGGAGGAAGCGCTTATGGCCTTGAAGCAGCAAGTGGCGTAATGGAATACCTTGAAAAGAATAATCTGGGTTTCCAGGTGGATCGTTTTAAGGTTCCCATTGTTCCGGCGGCCGTGTTGTTTGATTTATTAGTTGGCGACGGTAATATCAGGCCGGGCCGCGAGATGGGGTTTGAAGCATGCGCCAATGCTTCAACTGGCCCGGTGCCGGAAGGTTCTGTCGGAGCTGGTTGTGGAGCTACAGTTGGAAAAATTTATGGTGCTGGTAATGCCATTAAATCCGGACAGGGATCCTTTGCCTGTCATAATGGCGATTTAATCGTAGCTGCGCTTGTAGCAGTTAATGCTTTTGGCGACGTTTATGATCAAAAAGGCGTTCTGATGGCCGGGCCGCGAAATCCTCACTCGGGGGAAATGGAGAAAACCGCCACCAGGCTAACAGAAAATGGCATGCAGGGCGGTCTGAGCAATACCACGCTGGGTATAATTGGAACAAATGCCGCTTTCAATAAACTTTTACTGCAAAAAGTTTGTCAGCTTGCTCATAATGGATTGGCTCGTTCTATTTGGCCCGTTCACACTATGTGGGATGGAGATGCTATATTTGCCATATCTAAAGGAGATGTGAATGCAGATGTTAATGTAGTTGGCATAATGGCAGCTGAAGCAATTAGCCGGGCTGTAGAAAGGGCGATAACAGAAGCCGAATCCATTTGCGGGGTGCCTGCAGCAGCTGATCTATCAACTTAAAAGCACAAAAAAGTATATAAAAAAATATGTGAAAACCTGAACTTTATGGCAGGAATCTGCGCAGTGATGTGGAATTTAAACCTTTGCCTGCGTTTATACATGGAGGTAAGCACTATTTAATAAAAATGTCAAGGAGGTTGTTTAAATGCCGTTAGATCCAACTAAACATGCTGACTGGGAAATTGCTGAAGCTGCTGAAAAAAATATGAAAAAGGTATACCAGTTAGCCGAGGAGCTTAAGCTTGATCAGGAAGAGCTCCTTCCCAATGGCCATTACGTGGCTAAAGTGGACTACAAAAAAGTTCTCGACCGGACGAAAGATGTACCCGATGGAAAGTACATCGATGTTACTGCAATTACACCTACGCCCCTGGGTGAAGGAAAGTCAACATCTACTATGGGGTTGACCCAGGGAATGGGTAAACTAGGCAAGAATGTTATTGCTACCATCCGTCAGCCGTCTGGCGGACCTACTATGAACGTAAAAGGCTCTGCTGCCGGTGGGGGATTGTCACAATGTGTTCCCTTAACACCATTTTCTCTCGGTTTGACCGGAGATATTAACGCCATTATGAATGCTCACAACCTGGCCATGATAGCTTTAACCTCTCGCCTCCAGCATGAGTTTAATTCTACTGATGCTTTCCTGGAGCGAAGCGGTTTGAAGCGCCTTAATATCGATCCGCGCAATGTAGAAATGAACTGGATTATTGACTTCTGTGCACAGGCCCTGCGTAATATCATTATCGGCCTTGGCGGTAGAAGAGATGGCTTTATGATGAATTCTGGATTTAATATTGCCGTTTCATCAGAGGTTATGGCAATCCTGGCTGTAGCCAACGATCTTAAAGATATGCGGGAACGGATGGGTAAAATTGTGGTTGCTTATGATAAGAGAGGTAACCCGGTAACAACTGAAGATCTTGATGTTGCAGGCGCTATGACAGCATGGATGGTTGAAGCGATTAACCCCAACTTGATGCAGACTATTGAAGGGCAACCTACATTTGTTCACGCCGGACCGTTTGCCAATATTGCAATTGGACAGTCTTCTATTGTCGCCGATCGCGTCGCCCTTAAACTTGGCGATTATGTTATAACCGAATCCGGTTTTGCTGCTGATATCGGTTTCGAGAAATTCTGGAACCTGAAGTGCCGTATGTCCGGACTGACACCTGATTGCGCCGTGCTTGTGGCTACTATCCGGGCTTTAAAAGCTCACGGTGGTGCGCCGCTGCCCAAACCGGGACAGCCGCTTGACCCTTCCTACGGACAGGAAAATGTGGGCTGGGTTGAAAAAGGCTGCGACAACCTGATCCACCATATCAACACTATCAAAAAAGCAGGCATTACCCCGGTGGTTTGTATCAATCACTTCTATACCGATACAGACAATGAAGTTAAAGCTGTTCGCCGTCTGGCTGAAGAAGCGGGCGCAAAGGTTGCTGTTTCCAAACACTGGCAATATGGCGGAGAAGGAGCCAAGGAATTTGCCGAAGCTGTGGTTGAAGCCTGCGAAGAACCCAGCGACTTTAAATTCCTTTATGAGCTGGATACTCCACTGCGCAAGCGGATTGAGCTGATTGCTCAAGAAGTATACGGCGCTGATGGTGTTGATTATACTCCTGATGCTCTTGAAAAAATCAAGAAAATGGAAGGTGATCCGAAGTTCCAGAAGATGGGCACCTGCATGGTTAAAACCCACCTTAGCTTAAGTGATAATCCCGTGCTAAAAGGTGTTCCAAAAGGCTGGAACCTTAAAATCCGCGACATCTTGACTTATGGTGGAGCCGACTTCGTGGTACCGGTAGCCGGCGCTATTTCCCTAATGCCGGGTACTGCTGCCAACCCTGCTTACCGTAAAGTTGATGTCGATGTAGAAACAGGCAAAGTAGAAGGCCTCTTCTAAAAAGAGATTGCTAAAGGGCTGGTTTTTTCAGTTAGACCTTTTAACTAAAGTGTTACCTAACAAGCGCCGCTTACAACCTGTAACGCAGGTTGAAGCGGCGCTTTTATAATTTTCATACCGTATTTTAGCTGGTTTTGAACCAGTCCTGTGAACAATAGAGCTTTACATCAGGGTTGTCTGCTCTCTTTGCTAAAACCTGCCCGACTGTTTGATCGGTTCCGGAAATAATCAGATCAGAAGCAATGTTGGCCAGGGGAACTAGTACAAAATCTCTTTTTGTAATACGGGGATGAGGAAGCTGTAAGAAAGGTGTATTTACAATTGTTCCATCATAAACCAGCAAATCCAAATCAATGATACGCGGCCCCCACCTCTCTTCCCTGATTCGCTTCATTGCATTTTCCACATTGTGCATTTCCCGGAGCAGGCTTACAGGTGGAAGTTCAGTGTAAATAGAGATACAAGCATTAAGAAAAGGGTCTTGTTCAGGGCCCCCCACTGGAGCTGTTTCATAAATATTTGAACATGCTGCGAGCTCTATTTGCGGGTTTATAAAAAGTAAACTTATGGAGCGCTTTAAATTGTTTAAGCGTTCACCTAAATTGGAGCCAAGGCCGAGATAAGCAATTTTTATTTTATTATGCATTGATTTACGGGTTCCTCCGGGTTACTATTACTCCTGTACCTCCACTTACTGCTGCCAGAGGCGGGTTTGGTTTGCGAACTTCAACCTCTACTTCCATTACTCCAGGAACCAGAAGCAGTTGATTGGCAATCCGTACAGCCAGGGTCTCCAGTAAATGGCAAGAAGGCCCCTTCATAATTTTCTGAACAACCTCTACTGCATGCCGGTAATCAACAGCCTGTTCAATCTGATCATCTTTGATAACTGAAAAATCAGCGCCCAGTTCAAGGCTGATCTGAAATTCCTGGCCCAGCTCTCTTTCTTCGGGAAGCACTCCATGGTAGGCATAGCTAATAATATCATCAATAATAATTTTATCCATACTAAATCACCTCCGCACCATCGCATCGGTCATATCGGCTACGCGACGCATTTGTAAAACATCATGAACTCTTACCAGATTTGCGCCTGCGCTAATACCGTAAGCAACTGTTGCTGCAGTTCCTTCAACCCTCTCTTGAAGAGGCAGGTCAAGAGTTTTGCCAATCATTGATTTTCGGGATGTTCCAAGCAGAAGAGGATAGCCCAGGCTGCTGAATTCACGGAGATAGTACATAACATCTAAGTTTTGCTGCAGATCTTTACCAAACCCGATCCCGGGATCAATAATTATCTGCTCATCTTTAACACCAGCCTGATGGGCAAGCTGAATTGATTCTTTTATTTCGGCAATAATATCGGTGATGAGGTTTTCATAATCTGTGCTGCTGCGATTGTGCATCAGACAGACAGGGACTTTGTAGCGAGAAACCACCTCTCCCAGCTGGTTATCCGCTTTTAAGCCATAGACATCATTAACCATCTCAACGCCTATTTTTAAAGCTTCTTCAGCTACGGCTGCTTTGTAAGTATCAATAGATAGAGGCAGAGTAAAAGCTTTTTCCCTTTTCAAGGCTTTGATCACGGGAAGAACCCTTTTAAGTTCTTCCTCAGCTGATATTGGAATAAATCCCGGTCGAACCGATTCTCCTCCAATATCTATGATGTCTGCCCCATCTTCAGCCATTTTAAAGGCTTGATCTACCGCTTTTTCTGCCTGGTCATAACGGCCTCCATCTGAGAAAGAATCGGGAGTGACATTTAAAATACCCATAACCAGAGTTCGTTTTTCTATCTGATATGATTTAGCACCTAATTGCAGGACTCTGCTCATAAGATTAACCTCCGTTGATGCGGCTGCTCGTTCAACTTATAGCATTCATCGCGGGCTTCACATTCAAAACAAATCCGGGAAAGCCTGTCAGCTTTATTTAAAGCTTTGCTCAGGGGCGAACGGTGAACATTTTCGGTTTTTTTATTACGATGCTGGGCGATAGCTTGTTTAATCAATTGCTGTTCAGATAAAGAGTATCCGGCCTCTTTCAATATTGGGCCTGCCAGCTCGGAGCTTATTTTTGCGTGGTCCGTGCCGTCTTGATATTCTTTCCATCTTCCGATGTCATGTAAAAGCCCCGCCGCATAAGCTATTTCCCGGGAAATAAAGGGCTGGCCTTCTTCAAGCAGCAGTAAATAGGTTAACCGGGCTACTGAAACTGAGTGATCGAAGTGATGTCGGCAGAAAAGCCTGTCTGCTTCTTCTTCGTTATTATAATGTAAATAAAGCCGGTATTTTTGGTTGGATGTAATATTAGTGCATCTTTCCATACTTTTCTCCCCTCAGTTTAAACTTAACCTTTGATTAGGCTGAAGGCTTCAATGCGTGAGCTGGCATTGGTCCTGAACAGGCCGCGAACGGCTGAAGTTACAGTTACAGAACCCGGCTTGCCAACGCCGCGAATGCTCATGCACAAATGCTCTGCTTCTACAACCACTACCACTCCTTTAGGTTTTAGTTCTTCAGTTATAATATCAGCCACATTACTGGTAAGCCGTTCCTGCAACTGAGGGCGGCGTGAAATAATTTCTATCACCCTGACCAGTTTACTGAGCCCTACAATTCTTCCTCCCCCGGGAACGTAGGCAACGTGAGCTTTTCCATAAAAGGGCAGCAGGTGGTGTTCGCACATAGAATAGAATGAAACATCTTTAAGCAACACAATTTCATCATGTCCATCTTCTACAAAGCAGGTTTGCAGTGGAGAGCGGGGATCTTTATTTAATCCACCAAACAATTCACAATACATATTAGCAACTCGTTCCGGAGTGCCCTTCAGGCCTTCACGGTTTAGATCTTCGCCTATTGCTTCTAATATCATTTCCACTCCCCGGGATATTTTTTCTTTATCCATTTTAATACCGCCTTTCTTTTAATACAGGATGATATCGGGTAAATAAATTATACAGCTGTGTAAAAGCGCACAGGCAAGAATATTTTCTGTTCGTAAATAAAGATAGCCTAGAATAGCAGCTGTACCTGGAGCCAGGATGGCAATTTCCAGGTGGGTATAGGGGTAATAAAGCATCCAGGGTTCAGTAATATAGATAAATATAAACTGGCTTAAGCCAACTAAAGTAATCATGATCAGCAGGCCCCAGTTTGGCCCGGTTAAGCGGGTGAGGTATGCCTGGATATAACCGCGCCAGATCATTTCAACGGGCAAAGCGAGCAGCAAAAATATTAGCGGCAGGTGGATTAGTTCATCTGAATCAGCGATTTCAATGCCGGCAGGCAATCCTCTTGTGGCCATTAAGATCAATGCTGCAGATAAAATAGCAAGAATGTAGCCATTTTTCAGTTTGTCACGGCGCAGGCCAAAGTCGAGATAATCAACCTGGCCCCGTTTATGTAATATGATTAAAAGCAAAATCCCCGCTCCGTAACCTAGAAAAGCATAATAAACTGGCCAATTATTAAGCTCGGGTGTGATTTTACCTGCTGTAAAAAAGGCTGCTGTTATTGGCACCAAAATCAATCCTAGATAACCCGGGTGAGTCCTGGCCAGATGGACCCAGTACTGGGAATAGCGGTGGTCCAAAGTAAAAAGAGTCATTACCAGAAGCATGATAACAATAAAAAGGCTATAAATTATAGCAGAACCTGAGATGCTAAGAGTGCTGTATTTCGCCTCCGGAGGTAAGATTGGTTCCCCATCTGTTGCTATAAAATAAAAGTATGACAGCTCTTTGGGAGTATGAAAGCTAATGGGAATTTTATCCTGCCAGATAGTCGGTTTGCCTACTTGTTTGTTAAAAACCGTGGAAACCATCTCCAGCCGGCTTCGATCTTCAACAGGGACAAAAATGTTATCTCCCCTGATCTCATCGAAAATATCATGCTTGACAGCCATAAAAATGCCCAGAGCGTTAGTTTGATCATATACATCATTTTCATGTCTCATTGATCCTTTTCCGATAAGCATCACTGTTCGATCGTAACTGGTCTCCTGAACTGTGCAGACTAGACCTCCCTCAGGAAAGCTAACACTTATATCCTTAATTCTAAACCGCCAGGGTTCGAATTCGGAAACCGAGCTAATCACGTATTCCTGGGGATTTTGTCCCAGTGCGTCCGGTATTAAAGCTGTAACAGCGAAAACTGCAATTACCAATAGTACAATAAGCCCAAATAAGATTAATGAGGCCACAAAATAATTCTTGCCAGCCATTTTCTTTAAAAGCAAAGCGGTTCCTCCTTATGCTATCATCTCTTGTTGTCAAAGTACCTATTTAAAATTCGACGGTTGATCTAATTATCCTCTATCAGTAAAAGCTGTGGTTTTTCAAAGCCATTTGTTTTCTTTATTGTTTAAGTTAATTATTATAAGTGTCTTGGAATTCTTTTCAAACAAATAATGATCTGCTATAGTGTAAATGCTTAACTGTTCTATAATAACAGAAAAATAACTTCCGGGGTGAAAAAATGTTATTAACTATTGATGTAGGCAATACACATATCATGCTGGGTATTTATAAAGATGAGGAAGTCCTTGTTTACTGGCGTTTACCAACCCGGGAAGACAGTACGGAAGATGAACTGGGAATGGTTATAAAGAATCTTTTGCATAACAGCCGTCTTAGCTTAAAAGATATTAATGCCGTTGCCATATCGTCTGTTGTCCCTCCTTTAATGTATTCCCTGGAAAGAATGTCAACCAAATACTTTAAAGTCGAACCCCTGGTGATTGGGCCTGGCATTAAAACCGGATTAAATATAATTACTGATAATCCTCGTGAAGTTGGCGCCGACCGCATAGTAAATGCAGTTGCAGCCTATAACTTATATGGCGGTCCTTTAATTATCGTTGATTTTGGAACAGCAACTACTTTTTGCGGTGTTTCTGAAGATGGCGACTACCTGGGTGGTGTTATTGCCCCCGGTATAGGTATATCTATAGAAGCTTTATTTGAAAAAGCTGCTAAGCTGCCTCGTGTAGAAATAGTCAGGCCGACCCGGGTTATCGGAAAAGATACTGTCTCCAGCATGCAATCAGGAATTATTTTCGGTTTTGTCGGACAGGTTGATGAGATTGTTCGGCGGATGAAAGATGAATTTAGGCAGGAACCGCTGGTTATCGCCACCGGTGGTTTTGCTTCTCTAATCGCCAGCGAATCTGACACTATTAACAAGGTCAATACTTTACTGACTTTAGAAGGCTTGAGAACCATACACAACATGAACTTAAGGGGGAATGAAAAATGAAAATTGGCCTGGCCCTGAGTGGAGGAGCAGCCAGGGGTATCGCTCACATTGGGGTGCTGAAGTATTTGGAAGAGCTTGGTGTGAAACCCGCTTTTGTGGCTGGAACCAGTGCAGGAAGCATTGTCGGTGCCCTTTATTGTTCCGGCAAATCCGTTGATCAGCTAAGCAAGATTGCTTCAACAATAACATGGAAAGATTTAATCAATTTTTCATTTCCCAAAATAGGTATTATTGATTCAAAAAATTTGCTGAAAATCATTAAAGAGCAGCTTGGAGAGATTACTTTTGAAGATTTGGAAATACCGCTACTGGTTAACGCTGTCGATCTGGTAAGCGGTGAAGAAATAGTGATCGAAGAAGGTCCAGTTGCAGAAGCTGTCGTGGCCAGCTGTGCTGTTCCGGGCATTTTTACCCCGGTAAAATGGAAGCAATATCTTCTGGTTGACGGAGGCTTGCTGGATAATGTTCCTGCAGTTCATTTAGAAAGTAAAAATATTGACTTTAAAATAGCTGTAAATGTAGGGGCCCAGAGCCCTTTGCAAAAAGAGCCCGGTAATATATTTGAAATCCTGATTCAATCCTATGATATTGTTCGCAGGGACCGCTATATGCCTGCTTATGAGAGTGCAGATACAATTATTGAACCCGAACTGGGTGATATCGCTTTTCATGACACCAGCAAACCCGGCGTTTTGATCGATCGGGGCTATGATGCTGCTAGAAAGGTCCTTAATCAAAAAAGCTTCAAAAAAAAGCGAAGCTTCTGGTCTTTTTTCTCCCAGGAAAAAAACAAGTAACAATCAAGTCTATAAAACAAAAAAGGCGCAACCCAAAAGCTGCGCCTTTTTAACACCATTGGCATTTAATTATCTGAATCCGATTGAGCCTGGGCTAATTGCTTGTACATTTCCATTTTTTCTTTGGCAACCTTCTCCGCTTCTTCGAAGAGATGCTTAGCCCGATCGGGAAATTCCTTTTGCAGCGAGCGGAAACGAACTTCGTTCATCATAAAAGTTCGCAGATCTTCTTTTGGATCCTTGGAATCTAAGATAAATGGGTTCTTACCTTCCCTGGCCAGCATGGGGTTATAGCGGTATAACGGCCAGTAACCCGACTCGACGGCCAGTTTCCCCTCTCGCTGGCTCTTGCTCATATCAATACCGTGAGCAATACAGGGTGAGTATGCGATAATAATTGATGGGCCCGGATACGCCTCTGCTTCCGTAATTGCCTTCAAGAACTGGTTCTGGTTGGCGCCCATTGAAACCATGGCTACGTAGACGTAACCGTAGGTTACAGCCATCAACCCCAGATCTTTTTTGCGCATCTCCTTCCCGGCGGCAGCAAACTTGGCAATCGCTGCTGTGGGAGTTGACTTGGAAGATTGTCCCCCGGTATTGGAATAAACCTCAGTATCGAGAACCAGTAAATTGACATCCGCTCCCGTCGCTATAACGTGATCAAGGCCGCCGTAACCGATGTCATAAGCCCAACCGTCCCCACCAATAATCCAGATTGAACGTTTAGGCAGGAAGTGAGACTTTTCCTTAATTTCAGCTAATAACGGAGCATTAATATCCTGCGGTGTTTCAGTTTCCAGTAATTCAAGTACCCGATCAGCAGCTTTGATGGACGGATCGCCCTGGTCTTTTACTTTCAGCCACTCCTGGAGAACTTGCTTAAAGGGTTCTGAAAGGTTTGTCTCCAGGATCAGTTTAACAGTATCGATAAGCTTGTTTCTTTGCTGGTTTATAGCCAGGGAATAACCGTAACCAAACTCGGCATTGTCTTCAAATAGAGAACTGGCCCAGGCCGGTCCCCGTCCCCTGCTGTCCACGGTATAGGGAACAGTCGGGGCATTTCCCCCGTAAATTGATGAGCATCCGGTGGCATTAGCAATAACCATTCGGTTGCCAAAAAGTTGAGTGATAACTTTGATATAAGGTGTTTCGCCACAGCCCGCGCAGGCTCCGGAGTATTCGAATAAAGGCTTGCGGAACTGGCTGCCGCGTACGGTATTGGGTTTTATTTCTACATCTATTGCCGGTAAGCTTTCAGCAAACCGGAAATAGGCGTCTTCGGTATCAGCTATATTTTCTAGAGGTTTCATCTCCAGCGCTTTTTCTTTAGCCGGACAAACATCGACACAATTGCCGCAGCCGGTGCAATCAAGTGGCGAAATTTGCATTCTGTATTTAAAGCCTTTAATATCTTTAGCTTTGCCGTCTAATGTGGTAAAGCCTTCAGGCGCCCCATCCAGGTCTTCTGTACGGGCCAGGTAAGGCCTGATCACAGCATGGGGGCAGACAAAAGAGCATTGATTACACTGGATGCAGTTTTCCGGTATCCAAACCGGGACATCTACAGCAATACCTCGTTTTTCATACTGGGTAGTTGCAGTCGGAACAGTTCCATCAGGATTGAATGCACTCACCGGAAGATTGTCACCTTTAAGTTCGATCATGGGATATATGGTATCGCAAACATATTTAGGAGCTTTTTCAGGCTCAAAGGTTCCGCCGGTGGTGGATTCTGCCCAGCTTTCAGGATAGTTTAACTCTTCTATAGCTTCAAGGGCTTTATATATAGCGTTAATATTCATTTCAACCACATCAGCGCCCTTTTTGCCGTATGTTTTTTTAATCATTCTCTCTATTTCTTTAAAAGCCAGATTGGGATCAATTACTTCAGACAGCTTGAAGAAAGCGGCTTGCATAATAATATTTATCCGCGCGCCCAATCCAAGCTCGCCGGCTATTTTAAAAGCGTCGATGTTATAGAATTTCAGATTTTGTTGAGCAATTATTCTTTTCATTTCTGCCGGCAGATGTTCTTCCATTTCCTCTAAACTCCAGCTGGAGTTAAGAAGGAATACGCCATTTTCTTTAATCCCTTCCAGGATATCGTAACGTGTTACAAAAGATGGATTGTGGCAGGCAATAAAATCAGCCTGGTCGATCAGATATGTCGATTTGATTTTCTCCGGCCCAAAACGGAGGTGAGATACGGTTATACCCCCTGATTTTTTAGAATCATAAACAAAATAGCCCTGGGCATATTGTTCGGTGTTGTCACCGATAATGATAATACTGTTTTTATTTGCCCCTACTGTACCGTCAGCGCCAAGGCCGAAAAACTTGGCCCGGTGCGTGCCTTCTGGCGTTGTGTGGAGGCAGCTCGGATAATCGATTGAGGTGTGAGATACATCGTCGGTAATTCCAACAGTAAAGTGGTTTTTAGGCTGGTCGGAATTAAGGTTGTCAAAAACTCCCTTGACCATGCAGGGATTGAATTCTTTGGATCCCAGTCCGTAACGGCCCCCTATTATCAGGGGTGCTTGACCTGATTCCATCATGGCCGTACAGATATCCTGGTAAAGCGGTTCACCTAAAGCGCCGGGCTCCTTGGTCCGGTCCAGGACGGCAATTCGTTTGCAGGTGGAAGGCAGAGTCGCCAGGAAATGTTCGATGGAGAAGGGCCTGTAAAGGCGGACTTTAATCAAGCCTACTTTTTCTCCATGCTTGTTCAGGTAATTAACAGTTTCCTCCACCGTGTCGGCAGCTGAGCCCATACAGACTATGACCGATTCAGCATCCGGTGCTCCACAGTAATCGAACAGGTGATAGCGGCGTCCGGTCAGTTCATAAACCTGGTCCATGACTGTGGCTACTTTTTCAGGAGTGGCGGCATAATAAGGGTTGGCTGCTTCCCGGTTTTGGAAATAAATGTCCGGATTTTGGGCGGTTCCGCGTTGATGGGGCTTTTCAGGGCTCAAAGCGCGTTCGCGAAAAGCTTTAATCGCTTCCCAGTCTGCCAGCTCTTTGATATCTTCATAATCGATCAATTCCACTTTCTGAACCTCGTGCGAGGTCCGAAAGCCGTCAAAAAAGTGAAGGAATGGAACCCTTGTTTTCAAGGTGCTCAGGTGTGAAACCAGTGCCAGATCAATTACTTCTTGAACCGAAGAAGAAGCGATCATGGCAAATCCGGTCTGCCGGGCGGCCATCACGTCAGAGTGATCTCCAAAAATGGAAAGGGCATGAGTAGAAAGGGATCTGGCCGAAACATGAAAAACCGAGGGAAGAAGCTCTCCGGATATTTTGTACATGTTTGGAATTTTTAGCAGCAGGCCCTGGGAGGCCGTAAAGGTTGTGGTCAGGGCGCCGTTTACCAGCGACCCGTGCACTGCTCCAGCAGCCCCTGCCTCAGACTGCATGGTGGATACTTTTAATGCTTGGCCAAAAATATTTTTGCGACCGTAAGCAGCCCACTCGTCGCATATCTCAGCCATCGGGGAGGACGGAGTAATGGGATAAATCGCCGCCACATCGCTTAAAGCATAGGCGATATATGATGCAGCAGTATTTCCGTCCATGGTTTCAATTTGCTTACTCAATATAATTACACCTCCAATTTGATTGTAGAGAATAAGCTTTATATTCCAATTATTATCGCTTTGAATCAAATTTATCTTACCACTTAATAATCTTAAAAACAAATAGAAGAACTCGCTCCTGGTCAGGCCTATTTGTCCATTATTGTTTCTCACTTAACCTTAAAAAGATTATTTATAAAAAGTCTATTGTTAGGACAGGCCTGCTTTATAATTTCATGGCATAAACCCAATCACCCATAAGGATCAGGTTATAATCAATAATAATGTTAAACCAACAGCCATTAAAATAAAGACAGTATAACAATGTGTGGTAAAATAAGCATAGTAAAACTGGAGCAAAAATTTTTGGAAGCCGATTGTAATTATTTGCCTGCAGGGTTAAGGGAAATTGATCTTTTCGCTTCAAAGTAAAAATCGAAGAGATTTAGAAAGCAGCTGCTGATTATGACCGATGCTAAAAAAAACTTAAAAAAACACCTGGTCCTGGTGGTTGAAGATGAGGAAGATATTGTACGCCTCATTTCCTATCACCTGGAAAAAGAGGGTTATTCAGTTTTAAGTGCCGGGAGCGGACCGGAGGCGCTGGATTATGTTTTTGAACACCATCCTGACCTGGTAATATTAGATATCATGCTGCCTGAAATGGACGGCCTGGAGGTTTGCCGCCGCCTGCGCAGTAGTGAAAAAACCGCTTCTACGCCGATCTTGATCCTTTCGGCCAGGAAAGAAGAGCTGGACCGGGTGCTTGGCCTGGAAATGGGCGCTGATGATTACATGATCAAGCCCTTCAGTGTAAGGGAGCTGATGGCCCGGGTGAAGGCCATGCTGAGGAGGGTGGAACACTTTGCAGGGATCCAGGATAGCGCTGGTCGTGAAGAAGAAAAGGTGCTGAAAGGCGGTGACCTTTTGCTGTACCCGGAAAGATACCGGGTTACTGTTGCTGGCCAGAACTGCAATTTAACCCATAAAGAGTTTGTCCTTTTGCACCTGTTGATGTTGCATCCCGGCAAAGTATTAACCAGGGAACTTTTGCTTGACCGGGTATGGGGGTATGAGGTTGAAGTTGATACGCGAACGGTAGATGTCCATATCCGTTACCTGAGACAAAAAATCGAACCGGATCCGGCTAACCCTCGCTACATCGAAACAGTACGGGGTGTGGGCTACCGGTTTGCCGGTGAACCGGGTTAAGTAAGTTACTTATTTAAAACAACCTGATTACTGAACTGCGGAAAGCGCGAACGGATTTGAATCAGTCCATATTTTAAGCAAAGACAGGTCTTATAAGCCTTAAGAAATCTCTTTTTTCCCGCCGGAGGGATATCCATTGTATACCAGTATCAGGCGGCGCTTAATTTCATATTACCTGATTGTGATTGCCGTGATTGTGCTCCTGATCGGAGCGTTCTTCATCTGGTTTCTTAATTATTTCTACATGGAAAACCTCCGGGAAAGCCTCTATAACCAGGCCATTTTTACTGCTTCGCTTGTTGATGAAATGATGCTGCGGGAAACTTCGCCGGAAGAGATGGATGCCCATTTCAAAGAACTTGGTAAAAAACTGGGAGTGCGGATCACCCTGGTTAATCAGGGCGGGATGGTGCTGGCCGACTCGGACGAAGACCCCGCCCTGATGGGCAACCACAGTGACAGGCCTGAGATAAAAGAAGCATTTCAAGATGAAAGAAAAGGTGTAGCTACCAGGTACAGCGATACCCTTGACGAAGAGTTGTATTACCTGGCCGTTCCCTTTGATAATAACCTTGAGTTAAACGATAGTGAGGGCCGTGTTAAAGTGATCAGGCTGGCGCTGCCCCTGGCGGTCATAAACCGGGCTATCACTGATCTGCTTTTATTTATGACGGGTGCTCTGCTCACCTCTTCCTTTCTTGCCATGGGAGCTGCATTTGTTTTGTCCCGGAAAATAACCGGGCCCATCAATAAAATCAGCAGTGCTGCCCGTGAAATTGCCGGCGGCAATTTCACGCCTGCTTTAAAAATTGAAGGCAGGGATGAGCTGGTCATGCTGGCTGAAAACATTACTGAGATGGGCCGAAGTTTAAAAGAAAAAATAGACCAGGTTACCTGGCAGAAAAACAAGCTGGAAACAGTGGTTTCTTCGATGAGCAGCGGAACTATCCTAACTGACAGCAATCTCAGGGTGGAAATGATTAATCCCGCTGCGGAGAGACTTTTTGACCTGGATAACAGGGAAGATGCCGGAAAGCCTCTCCAAAGCCTGATCAGGTACCATGCTCTTCATGAGAACCTGAAAGCAGCTAGCCAGGACGGGCGGACCCGGATTATGGAATTAAGCACCTACTATCCTCACTCAGCAGTATTTGAAACCTATATTCTACCAGTTACCGGCTCAAATAAAGAACTGATCGGAGTGCTGCTTCTTTTTCACGAAGTAACCCATTTACGCTCCATTGAAAAAATGCGCAGTGATTTTGTCGCCAACGTATCCCATGAAATAAGAACCCCGCTGAC
>PWYU01000079.1 GCA_003567725.1 Syntrophomonadaceae bacterium
CCCGGCGATGAACCTGAAGATGAACCCGGCGATGAACCTGACGATAACCCTGCAGATCAATCTGAAGATAAACTCCAGGATGAAACCGAAGATAAAACCGAAGATGATTCTGAAAATGAACCTGAAAATGGATCGGAGCAAAAAGAAGAGGAAGACCCCGATCCTGAAGATAACCCTGAAAACGAAGAAGATGAAATTACGGAAACAGAACTTATAGCCGGTGATGTTAACGGCGATGGCAAGATCGATGTTCGGGATGTAACCCTGGTCATGCAGCATATCTTAAAAATTGTTTCACTTAAAGAAAAACAAATTAGTGCTGCCGATTTAAACCAGGATCAGGTTATAGATGTTTTGGATGTGGTTTTAATCATGCAGCATGCTCTTGGCTTAAGGCAATAAATACCCGGGTTCTTGTTTTGAAGCATTCGGAGGTATAAACTGCTTTTACGACGGTGCTTATAGTGCCAACTGCTGCACGCCGGTATCTTTTAAAATCGAACCGGGCGTTGACACTATCTACCGGGGGAGGATTAATCTTTACCACCCAGGACGGTTGATAATGAGCTGATTGTTATGATCATAAAAAAGTTAAATATGCTGAGACAGTAAGAGAATTGATTGAGGCCAATAATCCGGATATAGCCCTTTCTGAGCAAGGGTCAGCCGATTTATGTGTTTTGAAAAAGTAAATGACAGCAGTATAGAAAGAGTCAAATGTGCCCGGTTGAAAAATAATGGCGGCTCGCTATTTCCGCTGGAGAGGTTTTTAGTTTATAATTCCCTTATGGAACTACTGGCGCCTGCTGGAAACCTGGAAAAGTTAAAAACGGCGGTTCGCTTTGGCGCTGATGCGGTATACTGCGGAGCGGGCGCCTATTCTTTACGTGTGCCTGAAGCTTCACTAACGCCGGACGAGCTGGCCGAAGGGATTAGCTTTGCCCATGAGCAAGGCAGGCGGGTTTACCTGGCCATGAATATTTTCCCTTTTGATGAAGATTTTGCGGGTATGCTCGCTTATTTTAAAGAGGCCGTGGCCATGGGGATAGATGCGGTCATCGTTTCAGATTCCGGCCTGTTCTACGCCATTCGCCGCCTTAAAACAGGGGTGGAAATACATCTCAGCACCCAGGCCAATACCACAAATTCAGAAAGTGTCAGGTTTTGGAAAGATCAGGGTGTAAGCCGTATTATTCTGGCCCGGGAACTCAGTCTGGATCGGATCAGATCGATCAAGCAGAATGTGCCCGGTATGGGCCTGGAAATTTTCGGCCATGGAGCCATGTGCGTGGCGTTTTCAGGACGCTGCCTGCTGTCTTCTTTGTTAACCGGGCGTTCCGCTAACCGGGGGCTTTGCACCCAGCCCTGCCGCTGGGAATACCGGCTCCAGGAAGCAGATCATGACGAAGAACCTCTCATTCATGAAAATGAGAGGGGTACCTATATCCTGAACTCAAGAGATCTCTGCATGATCGAACATCTTCCTGCACTGGCGGAAGCAGGTGTGGACGGGTTGAAAATTGAAGGCCGGATGAAAACTGCCTACTATGTAGCAGCAGTAACCCGGGTTTACAGGGCCGCCATAGACCGCTATAAAGATCCGGCTGTAGAGTACGCGCTTGACCCCCGCTGGCAGGAAGAATTAGATAAAATTCCCCACCGCCCTTATACAACCGGCTTTTACTTCCCCAACCTGGCAGAGGAAACTGAATATACCAGCAAAGCTTCACCGATCAGGAACTATGATTTCGTGGGCACAGTTGATCACCATAATATAAAAGAAGAAAGGCTTAAGATCCTGGCCCGAAATCGTTTTTCTGTTGGCGATGTGCTGGAAATACTTGATCCGGCCTGCCCTGATATTATAAAGGTGCAAGTGCGCACTATTATCGATGAGCGGACCGGGAATTCCCTTCAGCAGGCCCATAACAGCTATATTGTACAAATACCTTTTCCCTGTAAGGCAGGGTTGAAAATAAGCGAACATGCTGTGATCAGGGCCAGGAGCAGGGATAATAACCGCTAACCTGTATTGATTAAGCGGCCATGAAATGGTAAAATTGTCTTGCCCGGGTAAGAATAGCGTGTTTGCTGTTCAACCATGGCTGAAGTTTTTTAGAAATGCCAGCGCTTTTAAAAGGGGCGATAAAGCTGTGAAATATCAACTTAGCTTTAAATCAGGTTTAACTGTGTTATTATTTACGGGTGTACTGCTTACTTTTGCTTTAAGCCAGCCCGTTTTAGCAAACAATGATCTTGATCTGGATAGTTTCTTTAACCTGGAGCAGGAAGCCGGGACACAAGAAGGGGTAACCAAACGCTATATCGATGTTAGCAGCCCCTGGTCCGGCGCTTACTTATATGAGAATATGGTGGTAGAAGGAAAAGCGGAAATAAAAGAAAGCTTTAGCATGAATAATATTAAGCCTGGTTCAGGCAGCGGCAGTGAAGACAGTGGAAGCCAGGGCAGTGGTAAAGAGAGCACAGCTGGCCAGCAGGACAGCAATAACAAAAGCACCGGTTATGTAAATGACGGCGGCAGCAGCACAGCGGTTGATATTCCCAGGATGGAAGATGGAAGCGTTAAGAGCAGCAGTGTGGGAAACAGTTCAGATCCTTCTGATCAGACCCATCCTGTTTACGGCAGCAATCCCGGGCCCGGTAATGATTCTTTATATTTCAGGATCCCGCAATGGTCAGACCTGTTCTAGCGGGCCAGGAGTTTTGCTAAATAGTGAATGCAGGCCTGGTTTAAACGGTCTGCCTGCTTGAGGCTCTGCGGCAGTTTTGCAGGATCAATTTAAAACTGATTGTTCTTGTCGCATAGTGTTTTGGGATAAGATCTAGATGATCGACTAACGGGGTTGCAAGATTTCTCTTAAAAAAGAGGGTATGGGCATGCTCTTTCTCGTTTCCATATCGATAAAAACCACCGTTACATGAGCTTTACTGACTTTTTTGCCGGAGCCTTTTTTATAAATAGCCTGCTCAACTACGATACTGGTATTGCCGAGCTTAACCGGCCTGGTTTTTACCTCCAGGATGTCTCCTTTATAGCATTCCCCCAGATAATCAATATTGATATTAACGGTAACAGTCCCGATACCTCGATTGTAAAGTTCATCAAAAGAGTAACCTGCTTGCTTAATCCAATCCTCACGGCCCCATTCCATGTATTCTAAGTACTTGGCGTTGTTAACATGGCCCAGGAAATCAACTTCAGTGGAACGAACAGGAATTTCGATGGTTTTCTCCAATTTAGATTCTCCTAACTCGGTTCAATGATCAATGAAATTCGCTTTAAGCAGGCTAAGCAGACACAAAATTTAAAGCCTGCTATCAATACCAGGTGCTCTAGCTTTTTTCTTCCAATCAGATATTAACAGAACCGGGTGCGCTAAACAAGTATTTTAAAAAACAGTCCCGCTCTAGAAGGATTATCGATGGCTATGGTTAAGTAATGTTGAGTAATAAAAAGCAAACGACAATGGATCGTGGTAAGAGTTTAACCAGTTTCAACATGAAATACTCTTTATAACAGGGGGAATTAGAATGACAAAAACCAGGCGCTATGATGAGCCGGAACTGACAAAAGCCGTTGACTTATGTTCTCCAGAAGGAAAATTAAACCAGGAAGCCATAGGATGGTCTCGCCGGCCTTTGCACAACTGCAATCTCTCGGGAAATCCGCTCCGCAAAAAACAATGGAATTACTGGGCTGTTGCAACCGATCGCTGTTTTTTTTCAGCTACTATTTCCAATTTAGATTACCTGGGACTTGCTTTTGTTTATTTTATTGATTTTGAAACCAATTTTTATCATGAACTGACTATTCCCCGCCCTTTTGGCCGCGGTTGCCTGCTTGGCAATTATGTTGATGATGATGTGTTATTTGAAAATAAGAGAATGACAATTGCTTTTAAATCTTTGGAAAATAGCACTGATCTTCAGGTGGAGTGTTCTAACTTTAAAGGAGAAAAGCTGACTGCCCACATTAAGGTGAGCAGGCCTGCCGATCATGAAACCATTAATGTAGTAATCCCATGGAGTGAGAAGCAATTCCAATTTACCTCCAAGCAAAATGCCCTTCCGGTAGAAGGCTCAGTTAAACTGGGTTCTAACAGTTATGATCTAAAAAGCGGTTTTGGCTGCCTGGATTTCGGACGGGGTATCTGGCCTTATTCTATTTTCTGGAACTGGGCTAGTGCTGCCGGTGTGGTTGAAGGAAAGACAATGGGTCTTAATTTTGGTGCCGGTTGGACTGACGGAACAGGGATGAATGAAAACGGCATTTTAATAGGCGGTAGAATAAACAAAATCAGTGAAGATCTGGTTTTTGAATATAACGAGAGAAACTTTTCTTATCCCTGGAATATTCGGACTGTATTATCAGATCAGGTTGATATTAAGTTTGAACCATTTTTTAAAAGAGCGGTCAAAAACAAGGTCCTCTTTTTTGGATCTGAGATGACCCAGTTGTTTGGCCGCTTTTCCGGTACGGTTAAAGATGATGCAGGTACTGTTCATAGTATTGAAAACTTATTTGGTTGGGCGGAAGAGCATCAAGCCCGCTGGTAGATGCTTGTTTTAGCTTTTACTGTAGCAGCTCGATGGCCCTTTCCATTTTGCGATCGTCTTTTTGCCTGAAAGCTTCTACTTCTTCGTGGAATTTGCGAACAACCATTTCGCTCATTTCACCGGTAACATAGAGGTCATGGTCCTTTTGGAACTGTTCCAGGGCCTCTTCGGTGGCTGGATCAAATGATCCATTAACTTCTTTTTCAAAATAGCCAAATTCAATCAGCAGTTTTTGCAGGGTTTCAACTTCTTCTCCTTCATCTCCCCGGCTTAAGTCGGTACTGATTGGTTCAGTAGCCAGTTTAGCTATAGCAGGTGGTTCAACTTTAAGATCCGGTTCAAGGCCTTCTTCATGGATAACCCTGCCATCAGGAGTTTGGTAATGGGCTACTGTAAAGCGCATGGCGCCGCCGTCGCTTAAAGGCTTGATAGTCTGCACTGAAGCTTTGCCAAAAGTCTGGGTTCCGATAATAGTGGCAGAGCCGGTATCCTGAAGAGCGCCGGACAAGACTTCTGAGGCGCTGCTGCTGGCTCCATTAACCAATGCAGCCATAGGGATATCAAGCCCATCTTGATTTGAATGGTGAGTTTCCACTACCCTTTCACGATCTTCGATATGGGTGACTGGCCCTTCCGGTATAAGAAGATCTGCTATCTGCACCGCTGCTTTCAGTAAACCGCCGGGGTTATTCCTGAGGTCGATGATTAAAGCCTCCATGTTTTCCTGTTTTAAATTTTTTAGGGCGGCTTCAAATTCTTTCGCGGTAGTTCCGGCAAAGTTTGTTATTTTAATGTAACCGAGGCGATCATTGACCATTTCGTATTCAACGGTATCAAGTTCAATTTCTTCCCTGGTAATTTCAAAATTAAGGGTTTTATCAACCCCCAGGCGCTCTATTTCTAATTCTAAATCGGTTCCGGGTTCCCCGCGCATTAATTCAACAGCTTTACTCAAATCTTCGCCAACCAGGTTTGTGCCGTCCACGGATATAATGCGATCACCGGAGCTCAGTCCTGCCGCTTCACCCGGTGTTCCGGAAATGGGAGAAATAATGGTGACATAATCGCCATCAATGAAGACTTCAATACCTACTCCTCCATAAGTGCCCCTGGTTTGCACCATCAGGTTTTCATATTCTTCTCTTGCCAGATAGCTGGCTTCCGGATCGTCAAGAGTTTTGATCATTCCTTCGAAAGCACCGTGTAAGAGTTGATTGCGATCTATTTCGTCTAAGTGTTCTGTTTCAAGAAGGGTTACGACTTCTTCAAAGATCTGCAAGTCCTCTGTAAGCTCATCAGAAGCGCTTTCTTCTATCCCGGGTCCGCCTGTTCCTACCCCGATGGTTCTTGCTCCAAAAAACGTTAAAATATTAGTGGTTAAAACCACCACGACAATTAACAAAATTTTGCTTTTATTCATCAGTCATTCCTCGCTTCCAGCTGATAAGAATACAATCTACATAAAACAGCAAGCTTTATCTGCCTGCTGAATGATATTGTCATTCTATATACAAGCTTGTGTTGATCTAATTCTAACAATGATAGCCATGATAATCAACAAGGGCTGCTGCTGATATAATCAACACAGCAGATCGGAACAGCTTTCTTCTGTGGTTAGTATAAAGATTAGCGGACTATTCTTTTGCAGCGCCGGTAATGGTTTGAGTATAATTAAAAAAGGGTTACAGGAAATGTTTTAATGGCATTTCTTCCTGTTTAAGTGATATATATTTTTTTAAAGCTGATCTGAAATGAGCAGGGAAAAGATGGAAATACTGGCCACTTTAATCAAAAACAGTGAAAAGAGTGCGCTATGAAAACTGCTGTTAATTTGGCTGAGAATAATTAATCATTCAGAAACAAGGATTTTTTCCAGAAAAATAGTATTACTATAACAGGTCTAAAACTGAAATTTGGCGGCAGTTTTTATATTAACTTCTTTACCGATTTGGAGGCATGAACAAACATGAATAGCAAAAAGCCTGATTTTTTTAATTACCATGAGCAGGATGTCAAATATATTAAAGTGGGTAAAAGGGACCTGTTCAGCAATCCTGACGCCGATGAAGCCAGGGGATTTTTTCGTACAAAGTCAAGGCAAATGGTCGATAAAACCACAACCGTAAAAGAAGCGGTGGCAAAATATATTCATGACGGGGACTATTTTGCATCAGGAGGTTTTGGCAGCAACCGGATACCTGCAGCAATACTGCATGAAATTGTGCGGCAAAAGAAAAAAGACCTGGGTTTTGCGGGGCATACTTCTACGCATGACATGCAAATCCTGATTGCCGGAAAATGCATTAACCGCTGTGATGCTGCTTACATTGTAGGTTTAGAAGCCCGTGGGCTTTCTAAAATATCCCGCAGAGCTTTTGAAAACGGGGAAATCCAGTCTACAGAATGGAGCAATGCCACCCTGGCCTGGCGTTTTAAAGCGGCAGCTATGGGCTTATCCTTTTTACCGGCCCGCAGCCTGCTGGGGACGGATACCATCACTCACAGTGCCGCAGTAGAAATGCCCTGCCCTTTCACCGGCAAGAAATATGCAGCCGTACCGGCTCTTTATCCTGATGTAGCTGCCATTCATGTGCATAGCAGCGATATTTACGGCAATTGCCAGGTTAAGGGAATTGCCGTTTCTGATTTCGACTTGGCCCGGGCGACTAAAAATCTAATCATTACCACAGAGAAGATCATCCATAATGATGAAATCAGGCGTGCTCCTCATAATACGGTTATTCCCTATTACCTGGTTGATGCAGTCATCGAGGTTCCGTACGGCGCTTATCCTTCCAACATGGCCTATGAGTACTTCACTGATGAAGATCACCTTATGGCCTGGCTTAAAGCGGAGAAAGATGAAGAAGAGTTTAAAGCATTTTTGGAATATAATATCTACAATTGCCAGGATCACTGGGAGTACCTGGAAGCAAACGGAGGCCTGGCCCGCCTTAGTGAATTGCGGGCCCAGGAAAACCTTACCGCCAGAAAGCCATGATCGCTTTAGTGGTTATTGCAAAGGAGGGTATAATTTGAGTGAATATAACGGTATGGAGTTGATGATCTGCCTGGCTGCCCGCTACCTTGAAGATGATGGTATCGTGGTGGTGGGCACCGGGGCTCCCTGTGCTGCGGCAATGCTAGCCCAAAAAACCAGAGCACCCAGGCTAATGATCATGTTCGAAGCCGGAGGAGTAGGGCCGCAGCTGCCTGCAATGCCTGTCTCGGTAGGGGATTCACGGACATATTACCAGGGGCTTGTAGCAACCAGTATGCCTGATATCATGGAAGCCTGCCAGCGCGGCATGGTAGATTATACTTTTCTCGGTGGGGCCCAGATAGATATGTACGGTAACATTAACTCCACCCATATCGGGGATTATGAAAAACCGAAGGTTCGCTTTCCAGGCAGCGGTGGAGCCAACGACTTAGCTTCCCTGTGCTGGAAGACCATGATGATAACACCCCAGGATAAAACCCGCTTTACCAATGATCTAGACTTCATTACTTCACCAGGTTATTTAAATGGTAAAGGGGCCCGGGAAAAAGCGGGCTTGCCTCCGGGATGCGGACCTTATAAAATAATAACCAACCTGGCTATAATGGGTTTTGACGAGGAAACCTGTCGAATGCAGGTGGAATCGATTCACCCTGGTGTGAGCCGGGAGCAAATCATCGAAAATACGGGGTTTGAACTGCTCTGGGCTGATCAGATTTATGAAAGCGATCCCCCTTCAGATGAAGAGTTGGAAATATTACGCAATGCAGTTGATCCCCGTCGCTACATTATCGGGCGGTCTTAATAAAATAATCATTAACTGGAGAAATGGCCATGGAAAATAACTTTAAAATTGCTTTAAAGCAGATTTTGACTGCTATTGATTGTTTGACGGTCTACCGCGGGGTTTTTGAAGATGGAGTTCCCGGGCAATTAAAGACTGTTTTAAGGCTTACCCTCAATGACGAACGGGCTGCTGTGGAAGAGTATTTTTCCTTGATCGGTAATCTGCTGACCCTTTCGAAAGATGATGCCTTAAACGATCTGGACCTTTATAAAAATCATTTCCTGGACTGCCTGCTCGAAGACGAGAATGTTTTTAGCCTGGCCAGTGAAAAAGAAGGTCTGGAAGAGATGAGCAGTGTTCTTGTAAAAGCGGTTGAAAGTGATATAAGGCTGTTAAAAAAAATTTACGATCTGAATATGCTGGAATTGTTAAGCTTTTTGGAGGATGAGCACGGCCTGGCCGGGTTTATACCCGGTCTTGATCATCTTAATGGTAACGGGACCTTTAATTCAGGGTATCCGCAATTTTACTTTAAGAAGAAAAAATATTTAAAGGAGCGCCTGGCTGCTTCTGGTGACTGGGCTGAAAGCTTAAAAGATCTGCACAGCTATTACCGGGAGGTCGGCAGCGGCTGTTTCGGCCGCTACTGGGCATTTAAGTGGAGAGAACAAAGGGCCAAAGACGGCCTGGTGGGAGTGTCTAATCCAGATCCGATCCGGCTCGATGACCTGGTTGGCTATGAAGATCAGAAAAAAGAAATCCTGCGCAACACAGGTCAATTTGTCAAAGGCTATAGCGCTAATAATATGCTGTTATACGGTGACCGGGGGACAGGTAAATCATCAACCATTAAAAGCCTGGTTCACCTTTTTGGACCGGAAAAGCTTAGAATGGTAGAAGTATCCAAGCATGATTTGCTAAGCCTGTCCCGGATCATTAATGAAATCGAAAAACGGGCCCAAAAATTTATCTTGTTTATTGACGACCTTTCCTTTGAAGATAATGAAACGCAGTACAAAGAACTAAAAGCCCTGCTGGAAGGAAGCATTGAGAAACCGCCCCGTAATGTCCTGGTTTATGCTACTTCAAACCGAAGAAACCTGGTGCGGGAGTTTTTCAACGACAGGACCGCTGATGAAGTTGGCAAACAGGATACCTACCAGGAAAAGTTGTCCCTGGCCGACCGTTTCGGAATAAAGCTGGTCTACTCCACACCCGATCAGAAAGCTTACCTGAAGACTGTAAAAAGCATGGCAGAAAAAAGCGGTATTGATCTTGAAGAAGTCAAGTTATATGACCTGGCCTTAAAATGGGCCCTGTGGCAAAATTCCCGCTCCGGAAGGACGGACAGGCAGTTCATCGATGACTTAAAAGGCAGGCTGGACTTAAGCGGTTTGCCGGAATAAAATTTTTGGCTTTGATGGATAAATGGCTATGATTAAAGATAACCTGTTTATTGCATCCATTGGTGGATTGTCTAAAATAGATCATGGGAGGTTATATGATGTGGTATCAAAAAGGTGAAAAAGGTAGAATCTGGATCGGCAGAATCCCTTTCCGGTCGGATTTACTTCTGAGTGTGCAGCGCTTTGCGAGTGAAGAAAACATTAAAAGCGCCAGGGTGGAGATTATCGGAGCCGTTGAAAGGGCAGTAATAAGCTATTATAACCAGGACAGGCGGGTTTATCAGGATATCGAATTTGATCAGCACCTGGAAATAGTGAGCTGCCTTGGCAACCTGAGCCTGCGGGACGGTGAACCGGCAGCCCATTTACATGTTACCTTTGGCGATAGCAAAGGCCATTTAATTGGCGGGCACCTGCAGAAAGGAACCGTAGTATTTGCTGGCGAATTTGTAATCGAAGAGATTGTTGGGCCTGATTTGCAGCGTGAGCATGATTCTGAAACTGATCTGCCGCTGTGGCGAAAAGTTTAAGCTGCCTCCTTTTAAAAGGGTGAAAAGATGACTTCTGAATCAGATTTTAAAGGGTGGACAGGAAGCTTTAAAAACTATATCGGCATTGATTTTAGCGGGGCTGCTTCCGCCGGCAAAACGATCTGGCTGGCAACTGGTGTTGAAAAGGGCCGGTTTTTAAAAATTTTAGACTGCAGACGAGCGGAAAACCTGCCCGGATCGGGACCTGACAGGGCCATCTGCCTGCAGGCATTGAAAGTTCATCTAGCGCGGCAGGGTGAGGCGCTGATCGGGCTGGATTTTCCCTTTGGTTTGCCTCAGACCCTGGTAAAGGCAAAAGACTGGGAAAGCTTTGTTCTGGATTTTCCTTTCCTGTACAGCTCACCGGAGCGGTTCCGGCAGAGCTGTTATGAGCTGGCCGGCGGAAAAGAGTATAAAAGAGATGCCGATAAAGCCTGCCGGGCCCCTTTCTCTCCCTATAATTTAAGACTTTATAAACAAACTTATTATGGAATCCGGGATATTTTATACCCACTGGTTAAATCAAAACAGGCCTTTGTATGGCCGATGCAGCCAGCGGTAAAAGCCAGGCCCGGGCTGATTGAAATCTGCCCGGCATCTACCTTGAAAAAACAAAACCTGTACTACAGCTACAAGGGCCGGGGAGATGAAAAGCTCAAGCAAAGAATTGAAATCATGCATTACCTGGAAGCAGCAAAAAATTTGGTTTTTGCTTCTGGAGAGATTCGTGAAGCAGCGCTAAATGATCCGGGCGGTGATGCTGTTGACAGCCTCATAGCGCTGGCGGCTACAACTGAAGCCGAGCCTGGCAGGCCGGCTGGAGATACCTGGAAAGTAGAAGGTTACACTTATTTTTAATTATCGATCTTTAGGGGAGGGTTAAAAATGGAAATCAAGAAAATTGCTGTACTGGGGGCCGGCCAGATGGGCAGCGGGATTGCCCAGGTCCTTTCAGCATCAGGTTATGAGGTAAGTCTGCTTGATATTTCTGAAAAAGTTTTAGCCCGGGGTATGAATAATATCAAGAAGAGCCTGGAGCGTTTTGTTAATGCGGGCAACTTAAATAAACAGCAGGCTGATCAAATTTTTGAAAAAATCACCACAACCACTGATCTGGCTGAAGCGGTAAAAGCATCCCAGCTGGTAATTGAAGCGGTCCCGGAAAATTTAGAGCTTAAAAAAAGTATTTTCAAAGAGCTGGATGTGCTCTGCCCTGAGGAAACTATCCTGGCCACTAATACCACTGAGCTGAGCATTACTGATCTGGCTTCTGCCACCAGCCGCCCCGGCCAGGTAATCGGGATGCACTGGTTTAACCCTGCCCCTGTGATGAAACTGGTGGAGATTGTGGCTGGAGTGGATACTTCAGAAGAGACCGTGCAAGTAATCCAGGATTTAGCCTGCCAGGCAGGAAAGGAAACCGTTTTAGTCAAAGATGCTCAGGGTTTTGTTACCAGCCGGGTTTTGACTGCTCACCTGCTCGAATGTATGAGGGTTTTGGAAGAAGGGGTGGCCAAAGCCGAAGACATTGATAAAGCAGTGCGGCTGGGCCTTAATTATCCCATGGGTCCTTTTGAGCTGGCAGATTATGTCGGCCTGGATACCATGGTTTTTACTGCTGAAGGGTTGACCGAAGCTTATGGTGATCGATTCCGTGCCCCTCAAATTCTTAAAAAACTGGTAGAAGCAGGCCACCTGGGACGCAAGACCGGCCGAGGTTTTTACCAGTACGACTAGCTGTTTAAATCTCAATAGAGGCTAAAAGGTTTAGGACTACGGCATAAAGTATAAAGCCAGGCAGTAACGACAGTGGAACCGTTTGTACGGCAGACGATTTTAAAATAAGCTTGAATATGCTGCAGGGTTAGTATAAAGCCGGTTAAATTAGGAGGAAAAATGCTCTATTCAGAAGGTAAACCTGGCCGTGTTTTTGTTATCAGGCTGGAAGACGGAGATCTTCTCCCTGACTGCCTGGAAGAATTTGCAGCAGATCAAAAGATCAAGGTAGGGTTGATTCATTTAGTTGGAGGTTTGAGGGAAGGCCGCCTGGTGGTCGGCCCGGAAAGCGGTGATCTGGAAAGCGTTACACCGCTTTATAAAGAAATAGATGGCCAGCCAAAAGAAACCTTAAGCCTTGGTATTATTATCCCAGATCAAAACG
Source organism: Syntrophomonadaceae bacterium (assembly GCA_003567725.1). Classification (GTDB taxonomy): domain Bacteria; phylum Bacillota; class Dethiobacteria; order DTU022; family DTU022; genus B1SED10-74M. The sequence continues at coordinate 12,464 of PWYU01000079.1, forward strand.
GCAGGCCCAGGGCCCATCTACACGGTGCGCTGGGGCGCAAAAATGAAACCCTGGTCGGCTGTCTGCGCCCTGGAATTAAAACCTGGTTGATGGGGGAAGTAATCATCCAGGAAATAACAGGCACTGCCTCAGAAAGGGTCTTAGACAAAAAAAACCAGTTGAGCTTTTTAAAGCCTTAACAGGCTGTTCATAGAGCAGTTAATCAAAAACCCCAGCCCTGGTTTCTGATTGCCACAGCAGTTAAAAGTTCTTATTAACTTATGGTAATTGACAAAAGTTATAACTATATTTATAATTATAAAGTCGTTATATGCGTTTAAGCATAACGCTTTGATGCGGAGGTGAACTGTTGAAGATTTCTTATGCCAGGACAAGTGATGCCGTGGGCAAGGTGTTATCTCATGATGTTACCCGCATTGTCAAGGGAAAATGTAAGGGGCCGGCTTTTAAAAAAGGCCATATCATAAAAGAAGAAGATATTTCTTTATTGCTTGATATCGGCAAGGAGCACATCTGCTTTCTGGATCTTGATCAGGATGAACTGCATGAAGATGAGGCCGCAATGGTCCTGGCTTCCTCTGTGGCCGGTGAAGGGCTGGAGCTAAAGGGGCCCTCTGAGGGCAAGTATGACCTGGTGGCTACCTGCAGCGGGTTGCTAAAGGTAGATGTGGAAGGGCTATTTAAAATCAATTTGCTGCCTGAAGTCATTATGGCCAGTTTGCATACTGATAGCCCTATTATAAAGGGAGAACCGGTGGCCGGCACCAGGGTTATACCCCTGGCGGTCAAGCAGGATATCCTCAATGAAGCAAAGAAAATTGTTTCAGAACATGGCCCTTTAATCAAGGTGCTGGAATACCAGCCTTGTAAAATGGGAGCCCTGATAACCGGCCGTGAAATATATGATGGTAGAATTAAAGATACTTTTGCCCCGATTTTGAAAGAAAAAGCAGCTGCATATGGGTTGTCAGAACCGGTAATCGATTACGCCCCGGATGATGCCGGGTTGATCGCTTCCGGCATAAAAGCACTGCTGGATCAAGATTGCGGGCTGGTGGTTGTAACGGGGGGAATGTCCGTCGACCCGGATGATGTCACCCCGGCCGGGATCAGGTTAAGCGGGGCAAAAGTAAAAAAATACGGGGCGCCGGTTCTACCTGGAGCGATGTTTTTACTGGCCTATTTTGATCAAATCCCTGTTGTAGGAGTGCCGGCCTGTGGCATGTTTTTTAAGACTACTGTTTTTGATTTGATATTACCGCGTCTTTTGGCCGGTGAAAAAATAGATGATTTCCAAATTGCCGCATTAGGGCACGGCGGTTATTGCCGGCGCTGTGAACCATGCTGTTATCCTGATTGCTCCTTTGGCAAGGGGGGTTTTTAAATGGATCCCAAACAGATTGTCGACCAATTATCATGCTGCCTGGAAGAAAACCAGCCGGTGGCCCTGGTTACGGTAGTAACAGCTTCCGGTTCAACTCCGGCGCGGCCTGGTTCTAAAATGCTTGTCTATGAAAATGGCGCGATTAAAGGCACCGTGGGTGGAGGAGCCTTAGAAGCCAGAATAATCGAGGAAGCTGTCCGGGTTTTGAATGCAGGAGAGCCCTGTTATAAATCCTACAGCCTGAATAATGATGATGCAGCGGGGCTGGGCATGATTTGCGGCGGAGAAGTTAGTGTATTTATCGATTGTTATATAACCGGCCCGGAGCTGGTCCTGGTTGGCGCCGGCCATATTTCCCAGCACCTCGCCGGTATAGCTAAAATGCTTGAATTTAAGATCACCGTTATTGACGATCGGGAAGATTATGCCTGCCAGGAAAGATTTCCGCAGGCGGACCGCCTGATTGCTGCTGATATCGCTGAAACTCTTGACAACTTAAAAATTACCGAAAATACTTACCTGGCTATTGTGACCAGGGGCCACAAGTACGATCAGGTTGCCCTCGAGAAGGTGGCCGGCTCTGATGCGGCCTATATTGGCATGATTGGCAGCCGCAGTAAGATCAAGACGGTTTTTGACAAACTGAGAAATATAGGGTTCACCCAGTCAGACCTGGAAAAAATACATGCTCCCATCGGACTTGATCTGGGTGGAAGCAGCCCGGCTGAAATCGCTTTGAGCATAGCCGCCGAAATAGTAAAAGTGCGCTACAGCAGGGAGGATGTATATCGTGGTCGGAATTGAAAGGGATACGAAAAAACCTCACCGCCAGCTGGTTTTAATTAAGGGGGCGGGAGATCTGGCCACCGGCGTGGGTCACCGCCTGCACCGGGCCGGCTTCAAAGTGGTCATGACCGAACAGGAACGGCCGACGGTTATCCGCCGCCCCGTTTCTTTTGCCCGGGCCGTATTTGAGACTGAAACGGAAGTGGAAGGGGTGCGGGCCCGGAAAATAACCTGGATCGCGCCCGGCAGTGAAGCTGCAATGGAAAAACAAAAAGCGAAAGAAGTTGTTAAAAATATATTTACCCTTATCGACCAGGGTACAGTACCTGTAGCCATAGACCCCTGCCTGAAGCTTATCCCTTATTTAAAACCGGATGTTTTTATTGAGGGGACCCTGTCTAAAAAAAATACCGGTGTCAGCCCTGATCTTGCTTCGCTGGTGATAGCCCTTGGGCCGGGTTACCATGCCGGCCGTGATGTGCATGCCGTGGTGGAAACCAGACGCGGTCACGACCTGGGCCGGGTGATTTATAATGGCGAAGCTTTGCCCGATGACGGGGTGCCCGGCCCGGTAGGAGGCTATAGCAGCGAAAGGTTATTAAAAGCTCCTGACAACGGTATTTTTCAAGCAGATCTGGAAATAGGCGATCTGGTTTCCTGCGGTGATGCGGTGGGCCGGGTTGGAACTAGTGAAATCCGGGCCGGTATTACCGGGGTAGTCCGCGGGCTGATCCAGGAAGGATTTGCAGTCAAGCAGGGTATGAAAATCGGTGATATTGACCCCAGGGAAAAGCGTGATTATTGTTTTAGCATTTCAGACAAGGCCAGGGCTGTGGGCGGAGGGGTCCTTGAAGCCATTCTTCACTTTAATTGAGCCAGGCTTTTAAAATGGTAATTTTTATAGAAATATAGGAATGGAAAAATTCATAACTACTTAGCCTATTGTCCTTGTTGAATGATAAGCGAAGCTATGGGGGCGCTTCGAACCTCGCTTAAAGCGCTGATTGAAAGCCGAAAAGACGATGGTGAAATTTTCCCCTGTGGCTTATTCTATTATTACCTCTTCTCTCAATAAGATCTATTTCATTGGCCAGCTAACAATACTTTAAGAAAGGGTATGGCTTATGGCCTATAAACTTCGTTCTAAACTGTGGCTGGAAAATAAAGGCAAAGTTTTTGGTGATGGCCCCGCTGAACTGCTGGAGAAGGTCGACCGGATGGGTTCGTTACGGAAAGCAGCTGCAGATATGAAAATGTCTTACCGCCAGGCCTGGGATTTGATAAGGGTGCTTGAAGAAAACCTGGGCTTTCCCCTGATGAAAAGGCAAACGGGAGGCAGCCAGGGAGGCGGTTCTTCCTTGACTGAAGAAGGCAGGTCATTGCTGCTTCGTTACATTCAATTCAGGCGGGAAGCCGGTAATTGCCTGGATGAACTTTTCGAACGATATTTCGGTCAGGGATAGATATTTACGTCTTTTGGCCTGCAAATAAGGGAACAGCTGACATATTTATAGGTCAGCTGATTGATTGCTTCCAGGCTTATGAGCCGGGTGATCATTATCCTACCAACCCTTTGCGTATTTTTGTTTTATGCCAGAATAATTATTATGGTCGTCTGGCGCTAACCGGCTCTTCTGCTTTAACACCAGCTGCAGTAAAACTATCATTATCCTGGTAAATTTCCAGGCAGAAATTTTCCCGATATTTGGGTGTTATGTCTTTATAGTATTCTTTAACAATTTCCATATCTTTTTTGTAATCTCCGCTAGGCATAAAAGTGGGCCCGAAAACGGCATGTTTTTTTGCATAATCCAAGTAGGTTATCACAATAGGTACTCCTGCCTGTATTGCGGTATAATAGAAGCCGGTTTTCCACTTGCAGTTTCTTTTCCTGGTTCCTTCGGGGGCAACCAGAAGGGCGATATTTTCTTTGGAATTTTTAATGGCCTGAGCCATCTTGTCAACCATGGTGGCGTTTTCATTTTCCCTGTCGACACTGACTGCGCCGGCTGATAATAAGAGTTTGTTAATGGGGAAAAACTTCAGCCACTCCTTTTTAATAAAAAACTTTATAGGAAAGTTTAATTTATGAAAGCCGCCCATGGAGAAAATCAAATCCCAGTTACTGGTGTGGGGCGCTCCTAATACAACCGCTTTGGATATTTCTTCATCGGTATTTTTGATTACTGTCCATCTTTTCAAATTAAAAATCAGTGCGCAAAACAATTTAAACATCTATTTGCCTCCTCTTAGCGCAGATAAAAATAGTTTAACATGTTTTCCGGATGTTTTAAATACTAAAACTGATGTTGCATTTTCCGCTGCTTTCTTAGGCCTTTTACGAAAAATTAAGTTGAAGCAGAATCAAGCAACAGGCAAGATGAAGCAGCTGAAGAGATCCAGCAGTTTTGGCCAATATTTGACAATCAGGGCGGATTATATATATATTTACATTAGTCTATACTACCTGGGAGGTTATTCTATGCGCAAAGTGATCATTACCGCTGCTGTTGTTGGCTCCCGGCCGACTAGAGCAATGAACCCCGCTGTCCCCTATACGCCCGCAGAAATCGCAGACAGCGCCGTGGAAAGTTACAAAGCCGGAGCCTCGATTGTTCATATTCACGTCAGGGATCCTGAAACAGGAGTTTCTGCTTTTAACCTGGCTTGTTTTGAAGAGGTAAAAAACCGGATCCGGGACCGGTGCCCGGTTTTAATAAATTTATCGACCAGCGGACAGTTCAATCAGCTCATGATGACGGGAGATGAAATAATTGAATATCGTCTCCAGCCGGTGACCCTGAAACCAGATCTTTGCTCTCTTGACCTGGGCTCCTTGAATTTTACGGACCGGGTTTTTGCCAATTCCCCGCAATTCGGCCGGAAGGCAGCGGAAAAAATGCGCCAATTTGGAGTAAAGCCTGAAATAGAAGTTTTTGATGTCGGCCATGTCTACCAGGCTCTTGATTTTATTAAAGAAGGATTATTTGATGCTCCCCCTTACCTGCAGTTCTGCATGGGCATTAAGTGGGGCCTTCAGGCTACCCCGGAGGATTTATTATTTGCGGTCAAAAAAATCCCCGATGATGTAGCCTGGTCTGCTCTTGGTGTGGGTAAAGGACAGCTGCCCTTGATTACCTCGGCCATACTGCTGGGCGGAAATGTCCGGGTCGGTTTTGAAGATAATATCTACCTAAAAAAAGGCGTTCTGGCAAAAAGCAATGCCGAAATAGTGGACATGGCTGCCGGCTTGATTCAGAAATTGAATCACGATGTTGCTACAGTTGATGATGCCAGGGAGATACTAAAGCTTAAATAAGAAGGGATAAGTTTAATAATTGGTGGTAAAGGAGAACACCCCCGGGTCATAGTGTGTCCGGGGGTGTTTACTATACAATACATTCAATGTAATATGGGCGAGGCAGCGGTTTAAAGGCCGCCCTTTATCCCATTTTTCGAATCCAGTTTTAATTTGTTTGCTTAGTTGCCTCCTGCAGTATAGGCTTCCAACCATTCCATATAGTCTGGGACCACGTTTTCCTGAACGTTCATGTAGAATTCCCATGCATCATCAGGTCCTAAATAATGGGCTACAACACCCATTTCCTTATAACTCTCCTGCAGTCCGGGATCGTCTGCGATTTCTTTAATTGCATTAGTCAGTCTTTCAATCAGCGCAGGATCAGTACCCTGTATAGCCCACAACCCAATGGGGTGGGGTTCTTGACCTTCAGGAATGCCATATTCAGAAACATTTGGGACTTCAGGCATTAAGTCAACTCTTTCTACCAGCGGGTTGGTATTGACAACAGCCCACAGTTCTCCATCAGCCACCAGTGGACTTGCGGCAGCAAGGCTCAAATGGCCAACGTCAACATGCTCGCCCTGCAGGTTCATAGCTACATCGGCACCGCCTTCGAGTCCCACAAAGGTATAATCAAGTTCATCGGGTGGAAGGATTTGCTCAACAGCATAATGCCTGACATTTCCTTCACCCTGCCCGCCAAAGGTTACTTCACCGGGGTTTTCTTGAATATATTCTACCATAGCATCGAAGTCATCGCCCCAGGGTGCGCCCGGGCGTGCTCCGATACAAAATGTGGGCGCTGCTAAAACTGCAACCGGTTCAAAATCATCAATTGTATAACCCCTGTCTCCGGCGGCAGGTTCAAACAGCAGGGGCCCGGTATGACCCCAGAAGAACATGTTTGACTCTGGATCCTGGCCGGCAACATGATAAGCAGCTTCTGTACTCATACCGCCAGGCATGTTAACTACACTGGCTATTATGCCGTGTTCTGAAAGATAGTCGGCCAGGTAACGGGCGGTCAGGTCATTTGATCCACCGGCACCAAAGCCAACGATAATGTCAATACTTATATCTTCTTCCGGTTCTTCTGCTACTTCTTCTTCCTCGGGTTCTTCTTCAACGGCTTCTTCCGGTTCTTCTGGCACAACTTCTTCCTCCGGCTCTTCACAACCGACCATAGCAACCAGAGCTACAATAAAAAAAACCGCAAAAAATAAGGTTAGAAATTTCCTGTGATTCACTTTATAAATCCCCCTTTAAAATATTAATACAAAAAATAACAAATGATCCAGTATTTCCTTCCATACCACCTCCATAATATATGAATAATTAGTATCGTAATATAAGCATCTTTTATTTGTACTTATAAATATACTTCTCTGTTTTATTTAAAAATCCTGTTAAATAGTTTAAAATAATTAATGTTTCAATGTTCACGTATTATTAAACAAGATTCCAATTGTCGCAACATTGTGTTTTAATTTGCAATAATTTCGGCCATGCTTTCCTGTGGTTAAGAAAAGAGGCATTATGGAGTTGATGGTTGTAACTTAGAATTAATGCTGTTTACTGTTTTATTGAAGCTTTTGTCATCCAGGAGCCAATTATTATCAGCTCCTGGATAATTGGCTTAGAGTAAATCATGGCTGGTATCTCTTTAATCACCGCTTATTTTTGCATCAGTCTTTTTTCTTTTGCGGACAAAAAAGAAAATGGTTAAGGTGGTTACAATCCAGAGAACCTGTGAGATGCCGCTGGTAAAAAAGTATGTAAAGTCACCTCTTGAAATGGTTAAAGCCTGTCTGAAGTTGGCCTCAAAAAGCGGCGTGACCAAAAAGGACAAGACCAGTGGACCGTCGGGTAGTTTGAACCATTTGAAAAAGTAACCGATCAAACCAGCAATAAGGCATATTACGATATCAAAAGGCCTGTTGTTCAGAGCGTAAGTTCCGATAACTAATACAATGGCGATAACCGGCCATAAAATTGCTGCAGGTATTCTCGTCAATTTGGAATAGACCGGGATGAGCAATCTACCGAAAAGCAGATTAAAAGGGTTGGCTAAAAGCAGCAGCAGGAACAGAGTATAAACGACTACGGTATGATCTACTACCACTCTTGGCCCAACAGGCACTCCTTCCATGATCAGAGCAGCCATTAAAAGAGCGGCGATAGAACTGCCGGGAATACCAAAAGTTAATAGAGGGATAAAAGTTGCTCCACAGGTAGCGTTATTGGCAGCTTCAGCCGCAGCGACTCCTTCAAGAGCTCCTTTACCGTAGTTAACATCTTTGCTAAACTGGCTTGTAACACTGTAGGCAGTGTATGAACTCAGAGTTGCCCCAGGTCCTGGTAAAGCTCCTAAGAATGTTCCAACCAGCGTTCCCAACCCCAGGCCTCGCCATGTGGATAAAAATTCTTTCAATGTCAAACCTTCTTCTTTTAATTTCAATAGTTTCTCGGCTGCTTCTCCCACAATACCCGAATCATCGGGCCTGGATATAACCTCTTTAATCTGTTTGATTACTTCAGGAACAGCAAAAAAACCAATGAGCAGGGGAACAAGTGGAAAACCGGCTTCCAGGTACCGCACTCCAAAGGTAAAGCGGAGCCCCCCTGTGAGAATATCTCTTCCTATAATGGCCAGGAAAAAGCCAATTCCAGCTGACAGGATGCCTTTGCCCGGATTTTCTGTAGAAAACACAATCACCAGCGATAAAGCAAGGAAATAGAGAGCGGAAAGTTCTGCCGGGCCAAAACGCGGGGCCATCATGCCTATGGGCACGACCAGGAAAATCAAGGCCAGGTCACTTAAAGTGTCACCGGTAATTGAAGCATAAAGGCCCATCTGTAAAGCTTTTTTGCCTTTACCAAGCTTGGTGAGGGCATATCCATCCGCAACTGTAGCAGCGGCGCCCGAAGTGCCGGGCGTGCCGAAACTGATTGCTGTGATTGAACCGCCATATGTTCCGCCTTTATAAGTGCCGATTAACAATCCCATGGTTTGATGGATGGGCAGAACGAATGAGAACGGTAAAACCAGGGCGATTGGCAGGCTGTGAGCCAGGCCCGGTATTGCTCCTACTGAAATACCGACCACTACCCCGATCATAATAAACAGGGCGGTATCCAAAGCAAATACAGTAAAAAATGCTTCTCGCATTGCTTCCATATCAAACATAAAATCACCCCCTTATGGCAGAAATGTTGATGGCATGTACATATTCAGCAGTTCAATGAACAACAGGTGAACAGTAGCGGTAATTATAAATGCCAGGGCAGCTAGCTTTAAGATTTTAGGGGTAACAGACTTCATGGAATCTGTTCTTTTTGCATCCCTGATTGAGATACAAATCCACCAGATAATTAAAAATAAAAATGTAGAGGTTAGAAGGCCAATATTTCTAAAAGACCAGCCATAAAGCCACATGGCAGCGGGTACCCCGGCAAGGAATGGTAGTATCCTTTCCCTTTTTGGCTCCATAATTTTAGCTGCGGGCTCTAAGAAATCCTTTAAAATAATCAGGAAGCCACCCAACCCCATTAACCCTAATGATATACGTGGAATAAATAGCTCCATTGATCTGAGAGGCATGCTGTAAGTCCAAATGAAAGCTGCGGCGCTTACAATGATGATCATAATCCCTATTTTTACATTTAAAGTAACTCTAAAAGTAATCAACGAACACCCACCTCAAACTTCACAATCTCACCTCGTTTCGATAATTATCTTCTCTAAATAATACCCCAAAGATATCTTGATTCCTGCTTATTTGCCCCAATTAATTAAAAACATCTAGTACTACAGCGAAAGATTAGAGTTAAGCGGTGCCACGGGGAATAGTTCGAGCGACACAGAAGCGCAGCGCAGGCCGAAGGGAAGACGATAGAATTGTCCCCGTGGTTTAGCGGGATCTGGTTCACGACATAAGTTTCGCTGTAGGGCTAGGTCTGGATATTAAAAGGGGCAGAATGTAAAGATTTCTGCAGCTATCAATTAGATACTAATATCGTAAGCGATCAAGAGCTTGGCCTTACGGCCTGGAAAAAAACTTAAAAGGAGCAAAACTTTAATCAGTGACGGCACTTACTACTCCCTATCCATGGTTGAGAAGGTTGCAGAAAAGGGCATCGATTTAAGCTACTCCGCTTTAGTCGGCCGCCCCTCACCGGAAGGTAAGCTCAGCGCCGATCAATTTGAAATCAATGCAGAAACAGAATTAATTGTCACCTGCCCCGGGGGCTTTAAACCGGTAACTTCGGTAAGAAACCGGGAAAAGGAATACTACAAGACCAAGTTTGACAAAAAAGACTGCGCAGCATGCTCGCTTTCAGGTAGCTGTATTTTCAAAGAGCAGAAAAAGTTCAACACGGTTATTATTACCGACAAGAAGCTGGTTGTTGACCATTACCGGAGTCTGCTTGGAATTGAAGAGCACCAGATACTGGCCGATTTCCGGGCCGGGGCCGAGGGAATACCCTCGGTCTTAAGAAGAGTGTACGGCTTTGATGACATCCCGGTAAGGGGCCTGAAATGCTCCCGGGTTTGGGGCCATTTCAAGCTGATGGCCCACAACTTCAAGTCATTTTACAGTTACTTCAAAAGAACAGGGAAGGACCCCCTTTCTTTATCTTATTTTTTCGGTCTGTTCAGCCGCTGGTTTGGTTTCCACCGGCAGCAGGCGTGTTACGGTTGTTAATAAACCATATACTTATACTTATGGGGTAGAATCATTAGATAGCTTTTTGAAATATCCTGCTAAAGCTTTATGATCGAGAAAAAGGATTTATCCTCTATATTGTTCTGTTTCTTAAACAAAACGGTGCTCCATGGATTTGTTCTAATCCATTTATAACCAAATACCTATTGCTATTAAACTTTATCGATATTTAAGGATCAGTTCTTTTCTCTGTACTGCTGCTTTTATACTGATCTATAAACGTTAAAATAAATATTCGAATATTAGCATTGACTAATATTACTGCTAATGTTACAATTCTTAGCAGATTCGGATTTATTCCTAATATGAAAGGGGGGAAATGAAATTTATACTAGAAAAATGCGACCCAATAGAACAAACATGTTGATTGGAGTTTTAATCTTATCTTTGATTGTTGTTATTCCAGCGGTTGCTTCCGCTGAAAATACTGATCCCGAGACTTCTGTTTCGGATAATCAATCTTCTACGAATCAGTCCTCAGGCAGCGAAAATGAAGAAAACTCTCAAGATGATTCTGCCTCCGATCCTTCAACTGAAGCTGCAGCTAATGATGATTCTTCCAGCAGAGAAGACTTTGATTCCTCACAGCAGCCCGAGCCTGCCGGAGATGAAGACAAGACAGATCCTGACTCTTCCGAGGACACCGATGCTACTGATCAAGATTCCAGGAAAGACCAGGATGATGAAAGCGTTGCCGATAAAGAAACAGAATCAGAAAGCGATGAACCCAACGACAAGGATAAAGACAAGGGCTCTGACCATAATGAGGATGAAAAAGAAGGCGATTCCGGATCAACAAGCGATGAAGAGGACTTGGATCAGGATAAGGATTATGAAGCAAGCTCTGTAGAAGATGAAAAAACTGAAGCAGTTGAAAATGAAAATGAAGATGTTGATCGTCTTGAAGAAGGTGAGGATCCCGCAAAAGAAGGTAACTCGTATAAGGCAGAGATTGAAGTAGATGGCGGCGATGCAACCGCAGGCATGAACCAGGATGTTGAGCTGACGGTAACCTTCACCGAGCTTGGGGAAGATACACCACTCGGTTCAGCCCGAATATATCTAAACGAGAGTTTCAGTTATGAACATTATGGAGATGGTGTAGAGACAGGATTAACTGTTAACTCTTCGCATGGAGATGGAACCGATGCCGGCTGGAGTGCTATTTGGGAAACAATCAACAGTGAGAAAACTATTGCCTTAAAGGCAATTGAAGCTGGAGACCATGACAATGATAACTACCTTGGTCAAAACGGCTGGGTTTCAGTGACTTTCAATGCAA
>PWYU01000117.1 GCA_003567725.1 Syntrophomonadaceae bacterium
GAAGATAACATACTATACCTGGACCCGGGATTGAAGTTGGAGTATGAAGGTCACTTTAGCCGCACTTATGGGGAGATAGATCAACTTTTAACATCTTACAGGCTTTATTTAAACCTGGCTGCCCTGTTTTTATGCCTGGGTTTCTTCATGCTTTCAGGTTTAGTTTGGAGCAACTGGAGCAATATCAATCAGTTTCTGGTTAAAAAAAACCTTGCTCCTACTTTAAATATGAAGCTGCTAATGGGTTTTTCACTGGGGATCTTTGTAGCAATTCTGGCTCCCTTATATGCTTTAAAATTTCCCACTATTGCTGTAGCTATCGGGTGCGGTGTTGCTCTTCTTATTAACAACCGAAAAAGGTTGGCAGTGAAAAAGGAGCAAGATCAGCTTAACCCTAAGCTGGCAACTATGCTACTTGTATTAGCTTTGTTTTTAGGGCTTTTTATCTTCTCTTATCGAATAGGTGAGCATGATTTAAGAGAAGACGAATTCCAGATAGTTGAAGCTGCTGCTGGCTATTACTATGAGGGTGAATATTATCGCTGGGACTGGGTCAAAGGTGAAGTTAGCCAGCTTTATTACGATAGAGCTTTCCCACATACTTTTCTTATCGCTCAGACCTATAAGGTTTTTGGCATTTCAGAATGGTCGTCCCGAATTGTATCTGTTGTTTTCGGGGTGCTTTTTCTAGCGATACTTTTTGTTGTGGTGCGATATTTTACGGAGAACAGCTATCTAGCGCTTTTAACTGTTTACACGGCTATTTTTTATGATCAATATATCTTTCTCTTCCGCTATGCCAGAATGTATGCTTTGCTAATACCACTATTTTTGCTTATCGTATATTTTACTTACAGAGCGTTATCTGGTAAATGTTCATTTTTCGGGCCCGACCATAAGTTAGCCGGCATTTTTTACGATAAAGCTAACTTTAATTACTATTATGGTATTGCAGCCCTTGGATTAATGTATCTGACTTATCTGATTCATATAAATGTTCTAGTTATTTTGCCGGCAGTGCTGCTCTTTGCATTTTTAATGTTCCAGTTAACCAGGGAAAAGAGGTATTATTATCTTACTATTGGCGGGCTGATTGGTCTTATCGCCTTTGCTATTGCCATTAATCTTGGATTGTTTAGAAGCATTAGTTCTTTTTTATCTTTTTTTGAAAGAAATAACTATATTTACATGGAATATTTAACAAAATATCCTGTGCCCTGGGAAGCCGGAATAGTATTTCTTGCCCTGGGTCTTGTTACCGTTATTATGCTGAGAGGGGAGAAGCAAAATAAACTACTTTATTTATATACAATAATAGGGTTTTCGTTTTTATTTTTTATCTTTATAGCCGATCGATACAGCCATTTTGCTTATTCATCTCATCTCACGCCGATTTCAACTGCCCTGGTACTGTTCGGTGTTTTAACGTTCTTAAAAATTTTGAATAATAAAGTAGTTGCTTATCTTTTTGTGGGCCTGCTATTTGTATTGGTTGGAATAAACTATAATCAAAATATTGAGCGACTATATTTCGACAGCCAAAGGTATGGGAAATATACTGTTGCATATGCAACAATTGTAGAACATATCAATCCGAAAGAAGAGGTCATATTTGCTCAGTTTCCAAGAACCTATTACTTGCAGGAGTTAGAAGGTAAGGATGTAGTTATAATTGATATGCTAAGGGATCGCAGCTACTCTTTTGAAGCTTTCCAGGAAGACTTAACTAGCAATAATGCTGGCTGGATTGCATGGGAAACACGCAAAGGAAGCCACCTTCGAACTGAGATAATCGAGTTCATAGAGAGTCGATTTGACAAGTATCATGGTGAAGGCGTTGACGACAGTAGGATAGAGGTATTTTACTATGATCAGTCCGCTTTATATTGATTTTGATTAAAGATCACCAAATTGTATATTTTACTAATAGGGGTGAATTAATTGCAGTACTACTGGGTCAGGTTAAATCAAATTTTATATTCTTTTTCTGAAAGTATGGTCGTCGCAGGTCGGGATTTAATTGACGTTTTGTTTTCATTAATCCTTGCAGTTATTATAGCAATTATTATTTCTCAGATTTACCGGCATACTCACCGAGGCATGAATTTTGAGCTGACCTTTATGGCTACACTGGTCCTGCTGGCCCCGATTGTTGCAGTGGTGATGCTTTTTATCAGAGGGGATTTAGTTCTTTCATTGGGTCTGATCGGATCACTTTCAATAATCAGGTTCAGGACACCAATTAAAGATACTCGGGATATGGTTTTCTTATTCTGGGTAATTGCAGTTGGTTTGGGCTGCGGAACCTATAACTGGATGATTGTCATCATATCCACTATCTTTATAACAATTGTTATGTTCGCATTGTACTTTATAAAGTATGGCCGCTCCCAAAATACCGATTTTGTGCTGGTTGTTAGCGGTGCCGGTTCTTTCGATGATGATCGGGTAGACAAACTAGTAAAAAAATATACTGAAGAAGCAAGGATTCGTTCACATGAAGTTGAGGACGGCCAGTGGGAGATAATATACGAGCTAAGGTTTTCAAGGGTGTTGGATCAAGTAACAAAGAGAATCATAAAAGATTTAGATGAACTGGAGGGTGTGCAGAAAGTTTCCTTGCTGGCTCCGCAGCTTGCTTTGCCGGTTTAAATATACTAAGATGCACTGCTATCATTTGGGGGTAAATATTGACTCGAAAGAAAAAGCTACTATTGCAAAAAATATGGGTTATGATTGGCAGCATTATAACACTAATGTTGCTAATTATTGTTGTTGCTGAGCGCCAGGGTGGAATGGCATTTGCTGATAGTGGTCTAGAAGCAGCAGTATCTGATCATTTAGGTAGAGATGGTAGAGCTGTGACCAGGGGAAACTTACTGCAGATCACCCATCTTGATGCCAGTGGATACGGGATCAAGAGCCTGGCCGGTCTTGAAAAGCTCAGCCGCCTGGAAAAGCTAGATTTGAGCAATAACAAAATAGTTGATCTGAGTCCCCTGGCCAATTTGAGCAGATTAACCACTTTAAATTTGGATCGAAATGAATTAGTTGATCTTAAGGTTGCTAATTTTGGCGAAATAAAAGATTTAAAAATCCGTACTTTAAGCATGCGGCATAACTTTAAAAGGTGTGAGGAAGGTCTAAAATCTAGCTTAACTGACATAAGTTTAATTGGTGAATTAAGTGAACTAAGGGTTCTGGATTTAAGGGGTAACAACATTGATGATATAAGCTGCCTGGAAAAGTTAAGTAATTTAGAGGAAATAAACCTGCGGGATAATAGCTTGAATTCCCTGGAACCTCTTGCCTCATTAGTTAATTTAAATTATTTAAATATACACTCGAACCGTGAAGTCAATTCAATAAAACCTCTACAAGGTTTAACTAACCTGCAGACTCTGATCATGCGTAACGTTCCGGTAGGAGATGAAATAAGTTACCTGGCTGATATGCAACAATTAAGAAAGTTGAATGTTCGCAACTGTAATCTTAGTAACCTGGATCTTCTTGGAGAAATGATGTCAGAAGGATTACTCCAGGATAATTATGATACAGGGCTAAGAGCTTCTTTGGATATCAGGGAAAATAATGTGCCCTGGCCTACAAAGGAAGAGGATCACTACAAAAAACTCAGAGTTTACTGGGAAAATATAGATGATCGGCAGCCATTTTACCTGCCCGAAGCTCGGATTAACCCTCCTGTTTTTTCTTTGGATGGCGGTTTCTATGAAGATGAGTTTGAGCTGACTCTGATCACAGAAGATAAAGATCTAAGAGTTTTTTATACACTTGATGGTTCAGAGCCGGATCCAGAAAAAAACAGTGAGCATACTTTACTATATGAAGAACCAATAAAAATAACTGACAGGGCCGATATGACAAACACCATTTCAACTATAAACCCCGGCTATGATCATACTGACTGGGCAGGGCCTGCTGAAAAAACATTTAAAGGAACTGTGGTCAGAGCGATAGCTGTTGACCAGGAATTATACCGTAGTAAGGTAGTGACTCACTCTTATTTTATCTGCAAAGATCTTGAAGATAGATATAGTCTACCAGTTATTTCAATTTCCACCGCTAAGGATAACCTGTTTGGTTATGAAGAAGGCATTTATGTTGCCGGTAAAGTCTATGATGATACGGAATCTTTTTGGCAGACGTTAAACCCTGATGGCAGGAAACATAATCAACCTGCTAATTTTCATCAGCGAGGCAGAAATATCTTGAATTTGGGGGGCACAACCGCTGAAAGATATGGTCAAGGTAAGGTGATGATTGAAAGGCCGGATCACGGTATGGCTCTCAATTTTGATTACTTGCGAGACGTCCCCCAGGTAACGATTAAAGGAACCGAACATTATGATGGTATTTACTACCTGGATTCGGATACGACAGAAGATCAGTTGCTTATTGTCGCTCCATACATACCGGAAGAATTCGCTCCGGGAGCAACGATAACCAGAAACTGGGAAAGACTGGTCAGCGTGGAATTTTTTGAGACTGATGGTGAACTTGCTTTTTCACAGCAACTTGGCCTGAGAATACATGGCGGTGGATCGAGATCTTACCCCCAAAAACACCTGCGAATTTACACTCGAGGTGATTATGATTCTTCAAGCATTCTGGAATACCGTTTGTTTCCGGAAGCAGACACTACGAAATTTGAGCGTTTCATACTTAGAAGTACCACTGAGCGTTCCGGGCTAGATGATGTTATAGGTCAGCTCTTGATGAAAGAGGTTCATCCTGACATGGCGATACAAAGATACCGGCCGGCGGTTTTATTTGTCAATGGCGAATTCTGGGGGCTCTACAGTATTAGAGATCGACATGATGACCGGTTTCTGGCTTATAAGTATGGGATCGAACGAAATGAACTGGTATTTATTGAAGGGCAGGATATCATAAAGGCAGGAGAGCCCGGGGATGAAGAGCATTTTCTGGAAATGGATAACCTGATCAAACGAAGGAATATTGCTGATGCTGAAATATATGAGCAGGTAAAAAAAATGATTTGCATTGAGAATTATATAGCATACATGTTAACGGGGATTTATTTAAATTATACTGACTGGGGTATTGACAAACATCAGCATGTATGGCGCTACACAGGGAGTAACGAGGAAATGGAGGCTAATTCTCCTTTTGATGGCCGGTGGAGATGGCTGCCAATAGATTTAGATGGTATTTTTGCCAGGGGTGGCGGGCCCGAAAGAGAGTATTTAAGTGAAATAGTAGAAGGCAAGTACCTGCTCGGCGATCTGTTGAAAAATGAGCAGTTTAAAGTTCAATTTATCAACACTTTTGCAGATATGATAAATACAGTTTTTCTTGAAGAATATGCCGTTCAAATGGTCGACGACCTGGTCGGTCAAATAGCGGTGAGTGTGATTGAGGAAAATGTAATGAGGTGGGGTCATTTGGACTCCAGTGAAGAATGGTATGAGCATATCGATGATATCAGGTATTTTCTAAAAGAGAGACCGGATATTATGCGCCAACATATCAAAAACTATTTTGGTTATGAGAAAGTAATAAATCTCAAAGTACAAACTGACTTTGACAGGGGTTATCTGGAAGTTAACTCTCTAAGAATTAAACCGGGTACAATCGGATTTGAGAACCAGAATAGCTGGCAGGGTAAATATTTCAGCGGTATACCGGTGACGATTAGAGCGGTTCCCAAACCCGGATACGTATTTACAGGCTGGGAAGGTTTAGATGAGGGAAGTGAGGAAATAGTTATAGAGCTAACTGAAGATATAGAATTGAAAGCTGAGTTTGAAGGTGTTGACGTTGAATAACAAAAGGCAGAATTTCGAAGGAGCAAGAAAAGTGAGCAGTAGAATCGGGCAAAGCAAAAAAAGCAACCGGCGGTTCGAATTGAAGTATCGCATTAATATAATGCAGTATAATAAGCTGAAAATAATTCTTAAGACCTATTTGAAAGAAGACTATTTCACCGCCACATCAGAGGAAAAACGATACTACGTGCGTAGCCTCTATTATGATACTTATGATTACGCAATTTATCATGAAAAGATGAGTGGTGATAGTGAAAGAATAAAGTTTCGTCTACGGACTTACAGTAAGGAAGTCAGTCAAGCTATCGTTAGAGTGGAAATGAAAGTGCGGATGGCAGAAACTTTGGAAAAATTAGGGGTGCTAGTCAGTTTGGAAGAGTATCAATATTTCTTGAGAAATGGGCATTGGCCAGATACTAAAAGCCC
>PWYU01000041.1 GCA_003567725.1 Syntrophomonadaceae bacterium
AGGTAGCTTTAAGCGGTGAGCAAATTCGCTTCGAAAGCTTTTCCGAGCCACTCGGACGCTGGTACGATGTGAGCACTTATAGCGATAAAACGGGCTATTTTGTTGCTGTTTTCCGCGACATCACCGAGAGCAAGAAGAGCGAGATGGAAACCAAAAAACACCAGAGAGAAATGACTGAAATCAAAAATATCGGGCTTCTGGCAAGCTCAACTCTAAACCTTGAAACTGTGCTCAATTCTATCCTTATAAGCACAACTAATCTAATTGATGCTTCTGTCGGGATGATGTTTATCAAGGATCCAGCCTCGGGGCTTTTGACCTGGGGAGCTTCACTAGGCCTGTCTGAGGAGTTTGTTAATGCTTTTAAAGTCAAGCCTATTCAGTTGGGGGAAGGACTCACTGGCTCTATTGCTTAAACGGGAAAACCTATTTATATACGAAATGATTCATCGCATGACCCAAGAATTGTGCGCTCAATAATCGAAAAAGAAGGCTTAAACTCATTCCTGGGTGTTCCGATATTTGCTGAAGATAAAATTATCGGAGTGATGAATATACTTACCCGTTCTCCAGACATATTAAATGAGAATGATTTAAATATAGTTTCAGCAATTACTTCGCAAGTAGGATTGGCAATTCGCAATGCACAATTGTACAAGTGTCAAAAAATGGCTAATGCGAATCTTTTAGTAAGCGAGGAAAAGTTTAGACATATATTCAATCATTCTCCTATCTGTATTTATTATACTAACAATAATGGAGTAATTACTGATTGCAATGAGGTTTTTGTAAAAAGCATGGGTTCTACCTACGATGCTATAGTTGGTCTTGATATACTCAGTTTGCCGGATCAAAGAATTGTTCAGGCTATAAAAGGTGCTTTAAATGGGCAGTTAACAACTTTTGAAGGTGTATATGAATCCACTACCTCTAAGAAAAAAACACCCCTCAGGGCACTCTATGCCCCGATAAAAGATAGCGGTGGTCTGGTTATGGGCGTTGTTGCTATTGTTGAAGATATAACAGAACGTAAAAAAGCGGAAGATGAAATCCGTACCCTGAACGAAGATCTTGAAGAGCGGGTCAGGGAACGCACTGCTCAGCTTGAAGCGGCCAACCGCGAGCTTGATGCCTTTACCTACTCTGCTTCCCACGACTTGCGCAGCCCGCTGAACCGGATTACCGGTTTCAGCGAAGCCCTGCTTGAAGACTATCTTGATCAACTTGACCAGCAGGGCCGGCATTACCTGCAGAGGATCAACAATTCCTGTGAGCATATGAAATTACTGATTGATGACCTGCTTAAACTATCCAGGGTATCGCAGCATCAAATCAACTGCGAACCGGTGGAGCTGAGTGCCCTGGTAAATGTTTGTTTAAAAGAACTGCAGGCCAGGGAACCGCAAAGGCAGGTGGAAACAGCTGTTACTCCCGATCTTGTTGCGGAAGGAGATACCGCCCTTTTGCGGATTGCCCTGGAAAACCTGCTGGGTAATGCCTGGAAGTTTACCGCCGGTGAAAAGAAAGCCCGCATAGAGTTCGGCAGCAAGGTTTGCGAAGGCAAAGAAGCCTTCTACATCGGTGACAACGGTGCCGGTTTCGACATGCAGTATGCCGAAAAACTTTTTGCCCAATTTCAGCGCCTGCATGACAGCAAAACATACCTGGGAACCGGAATCGGTTTAAGCATTGTTTCGCGCATCATCGATCGCCACGGCGGGGAAGTGTGGGCTGAAGGGGAAGTGGGGAAAGGAGCCTGTTTCTACTTTACCCTGCCTTAAAAATATGTCAGTCTGATCTGCTGTACCAGTTTGGGAGCCTGGATTTAGGCCCTTAACTTCGTAATCCTGCGCTAATCTGGCAAAACATTTCTTAGCAATCCCGGAAACGTCGATGTATACTGAGCTTGGGAAAAGTCATTTAGAGATTGAACTTTTATGACACCGGCCTGTCCGGGTTAGGCTCTTAATTCCAAAGTGCAGGCTAAGCAGCTGCAAAATTATTAAGGTTCTCTGCCTGTCCGGTCTTGCAGGCGAAGAAACTCTTTTTTAATGTACGTCCAGGCTATAACCAGTCCTTACAGCGCTATGACCAGCTCGCGGTTTTATGCTCAAAAAGTAAGCAAAAAAAAGAAAACATGGTTGAGTAGACAAAAATATTTAATGGATGAAACCTGGCTTTAACCAGGCTTATATTTTTGCTATAATAAGTGCACTAAGTTGAGGAGTGCAGGTAAATATGAGCGAAATGGACAGGACCGTGAAGGGTTGTTTTAGAAATATTCCGGGTTATATCAATTATCTTTGCCGGGGCTACTATGTGCCAAAAGAGCTGGGAAAAGCCATGGAGGCAGGAGAGGATCTGATCCTGCACTTAAGCGATACCCCCTCACATGCTTACCGTTCGGTGATCGGTTTAATTGAAGCTTTGAAGCCGCGCATGATTATTCATACCGGAGATTTGGCTGACGATATAAAATTGGAAGTATCCCCCGATTTACTCAATATCTTTATTGAAAAAGCGCTGCCTTTTTTGCGGGAGCTGGAGAAATCGAGCGCCGAAGAGATCTATATTGTACCCGGTAACCATGACCTGGCCTCAGTCCTGGAAAAAGAGGCCGGAAGGAGCAAAATAGTGCCTGATGGCACTGTTATCGAAATTATGGGGCAAAAGGTAGGCCTGGCCCACTGCCATGAAGATCTGCCTGCTGCTGTTGATTATAAACTGTACGGCCATAACCTGGATTGCCCTCTGGAAGAAAACACCTGTTCTTTAAATGGCTGCAGGAATATCAATATCATTTTGTACCCTTCCTGGCGGATTTATCATATTCCTTATCCGGTGGGCACCAACCATGAGAGACAGTATAAACTCTTAAACGGCCGCCTGCTTTAAATCTTTAAACATTAATAAATTAAAGGGGAGTTATGCCATGATCCTGGTTAGAACCGGACCCCGTTTTCTTTTTTTAAGTAACAGTGACCGGGAACAGCTCTTATCACTACTGGAAAAGGAATACTCATCTGAGAGAAAGTCACTTGATCTGGCAATTGAAGAAAGTGGTGAAGGCGATACAATTACGTTTATTCTGGAAAAAGATGAAGAAAAAGAGCAGATAACCGGATCTACTCCCGTTCTGCTGGTAAAGATCGGCTCTTCTCCTCTTTTAATTTCTATTATTAATAATCCCCACCTCCGGGAAAATGTTAAAAAAGCGGAGTTGGGTCCCGGCTTACTGGTTATGAAAGCACCTAAACCCGGGGAAAAGATTCTAGAAAAAGTTCAGTCCGAATATGAGGCCGTCTCTACAGCGCTTCAGCAAGCGATAATTACATGCCGTTCCAGCTGGAGTATACTTTGCTTTACCGATCGCCCCCTTTCCCGCCCTTTGAGCAGATCAGATCTGCTCGATACCACTTTACTGGTTAACAAAGGTGTTCCTGAATTATACCAGGAGTTAAGGCGCCAGGCGGTTAAATATTTGACAGAGGAATTAGATGAAGGAGAATGGCGGGAGTTAAAAATCAATATTTATGATTACCACGGACGTTACAATATCCATTACGAGCGGGTGACAACTTTAATTGAAGATCTCGAAATCGGATTTATTCTTGGTGAAGCCTGGTCCATCGATCATCCCTTTGTATTAATGTCCGTTCCTGTATATCAAGTCCAGCTTTTTACCTATCTTAGCCCCAAAGAGGTCAAACGGATCATGATGTCGCTTGAGTATAATGATCAGGGTAACCGGGTGGCCGACATAGATCTTTATTATCAAAAGAAAAAAGTGGAATGGGGCGGAATTGAAAAAGGCAAAAAAAAGAGCCGTGAAGATATTGCTCTTAAATACAGGGACAAATATATACCTAATCTTACCAGTTATGCCAGGAGAAAACTTGACCGCCTTAATCAGGTTTTGCAGGAATCTGAACAGCAGGAAAAAAACAAGCACGGTTAAAACAATAGCTGCTGATCCGGGCAGCTAAATAATAACTGCTTAAAACCGGGCCCGGTTTAGCTTAGAAGGCTGTGAGCGGAAGTGCTGATTGCATGCTTTAACTATAAAGCAGCCTTTTACTTTGAACTATAGCAGTGTCTGTCTGGATATAAAAAAGCCGATCTATCTTTAAAATCCCCGGGTCTGCCCCTGCCAGGGCGGCTTTTTGCCGGCCTGATATTCTTCAACACCCGGCCCTCCCAGGCGCCGCAGCCGCCAGGTGCCATAAAGATAGCTCAGAACCAGGACCACGAGAATGACCGGCCAGCCTAATAAAGCATTGGCCCAGGCCAGCCTGGAGGGATCACCACTTTGAAAAAGGATGATCTGAATAATCAGCCGCATCAGGATTAAGGCGGCCCAAAAAAGGGTTACTTCCCGGTAGGCCGGCCTGATATCCCGGCGCCAGAACCAGCTTAAAGGCCAACCCCGGGTGAGGTGGCTGGCCCAGGCGGCCAGTGGTTTGCCGGCGGTGAGGCTTGCCAAAGCAAGCATGAGCAGTAAGCCGCTGCTGACGATGGCCGGGATAAAATAGCTGGTGGCGCTCCTGGTCAGGTAAGCCAGTGCGGAAGCCAGGCTGACTCCAAGCAGCCCTCCCAGGGCATATTTCCAGTTGTGTTTTCTGATGATCCGGGTGGCGCTCAGCAGCAGGGCCAGTGCTAAAGCTGTGGCTACAGCAACATCGAGGCCGAAAAGCCCGTTTGCAACAACAAATATCAGCGGAGGCAGCAGGGCGTCAAATGTTTTGCCCGACACCACTGTTTTTAATTCCTCAAAAATTTCAAGCTGTTTCTTTCCCAAGTGATAATCCTTCCTTTATCTCTAGATCAATGTTAAACCCTGTAAGTTTAATTCCATTAAAACCTAAATATCTTTAGCGAAAACTTTTAGATAGCCTGATCCAGCCTTATTCTTTCTTAGCCTTCCGGCATCGTAAGTATCATAGCAAATAAAGCATTGAGCGGTCAAAGTTCTTACAAGCAGCCAAAGGATGTAGGTGAGCTTCAAAGTATTACCTGGGGGCAGCTATCCTGCATTTTAGGAGGTTTAATCCCTGATCATGTTGTAAGATATGTTAGTAAAATAATATTAACCTTGAAGTTACAGAAAAATAGCAAATTGCTTAAAAGTATGGTGGCTTAATGCGTTAAGGCCTGGCTAGCTTTTTCCGGGGTGAGGCAGCCGCGATCATTCATTAAAAACAAGATAGAGGCTGGTTCTTTCCTGCCCTTTTTTAACCGGGGCTTGATTTGTTTGTATTTAGTGTTAGAATATAGAAACAGTTATAATTTTTTATAGCTGTAAAATAGATATTTATAAAAAGCGCCCGCACTTAATAATAGTTGTGTTAAGGGCAGCCTCAGGGAGAAAACTAAAATGAAGCTTAAAGCTGCTGTTATCTTTTTAACAGTAATTATTCTTCTTTTACCTGCTGCATTAGTATTGGCTGATCAAAGCAATTCTGTTATGACCCGGGAAGAGTTTGACACCTGGCCTGATTTACCCGAATATACCATTTTTAATCCATTTCCCTCCAAGGGTTCCAACTGTACCTGGTATGCCCATGGCCGCATGATGCAGCTGGGATACTGCCCTAAAGCTCTTGACAGTATGCGCTTTAATGCATACCGGTGGGCGGGTGATGCGGCAAAAGGTGCAGAAGTGGTGCAAGAACCTGAAACCGGGATGATTGCGTTTTGGGATAATAAAGCCTCTTTTGGTGGGCCACTGGGTCATGTAGGGGTGGTTGAAAAAATCGAAGAAGACGGTTCGATTTTGATCTCTGATTCGAGCAGCAGCCGGAGCGCTTATAATCTTATTACAACTGCACCCGGTGACAGAAAATGGCCCACTGCTTTTATAAAGGTTCCTGAAGGGCTGGAGCGCTCGGTAAAATTTAAACCCTATGAAACGGTCAGGACCACTGCTGTTAACCTCTATTTTCGACTTGAAGGGGTTAACAGGGATCCGGTTTTAATACCCAAAGGCACAGAAGCCTTGATTAAGGCCCATCCAAGCAATGGCATATATGCCGCTCAGGCCAGAACAACCTCTTCTTATCACTGCTGGTGGTATGCAGCAGTGGAAGTAGATGGCGATATCAAACAGGGTTGGCTGGCTGAAACTTACCTGGAATGGATAGCTGCTGCTGATCCGGTACCGGAAAGGGATAATCCGGAACCTGAAGATGAGCCCGGCGATGAACCTGAAGATGAACCCGGCGATGAACCTGA
>PWYU01000115.1 GCA_003567725.1 Syntrophomonadaceae bacterium
GATAATCATAATTAAGTACGTTGCTGCCGCCACCACTTTAATAAAAAACCCTCTATTTTTATCCATTTGTCCACACTCCTTTAATATTCGTCATCTTCGTTTTAATTAAATCATACTAGCATTATAATTACAAAACTATTGTACAATTTAAGCCCTAAAAGTATAACTCTTAATTATGATAACCTGATGAGATCAATTAAGTTGATCAGAATTAGCAGCAGGCAAAAGTAGCCATCATAAAAACCTGTTACAGTTCATTACATCCTGGTGTTAAGAAGCAGAGACAGGAACCTTTCTACTGCTTCCTGCTGGTTTTCGCCTTTTTGCTCCGATTCTGCCAGGCATACCATAAAAAAATTGGCCACAATTAATTTAGTTGCCCCCTCTAAAGCTGAATGGACAGCGCTGAGCTGGGTAACAATATCTTCGCACTCTTTGCCTTCCTCAACCATACGGCGCACTGCCCGAATTTGTCCTTCCAACCGGGAAAGCCGGTTCATTACTTTTTTCCTGGCATCTTCTTTAGATTCCATCGTTTTTCACTCCCTGCACTTATGAAATAACTTTAGAGAAAGCTTTCATAGTAAATGTTTTCTTCAGTTACGCCTTTGTCGATTAATATGTGCTTTATACCGCTTGCCATTTCTGCAGTCCCACAAATATAAGCCCTGGTGTTGGGAGAAGGATCAAGCTTATGCAAAAGGTCGGTTACATAACCTTTTTGATACTGATCTGTCCTGGGCCTGGACAGGATTTTGTGGTAATTAAAATGGTCATTCTGCGCAGCCATTTTCTCAAAATAATCGTCGAACACCAGGTCTTCTTCGTAACGAGCGCCGTATAACAACGCAACCTCTCCCTGAAAGGGTATCTCTCTTTGTTCAAATAAGCTTTGCACACTCGATACAAAGGGGGTTATTCCAATTCCATTGGCAATAAACATAAGCTCGCTACCTGAAGGATCAATACGCAGTTCATTGCCCATCGGTCCTTTCAGGTTTAAGACATCGCCCTCTTTATAATAATCAAAGATTATATTGGTTCCATAACCGCCGGGTAATATTTTAATCGTCACCCTGATTTCGGAGTTGTCACGGTTTGATCCTGATATGGTATAAGCCCGGTACATTTTAATATCAGGTTCAACTTCAACCAGGACAAACTGGCCCGGGTCGTAGGGCATATTTTCAGGTTCTATAAGCTCAAAGCTGAATTGACGGATGTCATCATGTAAAGTTGTGATTGCTTTAATCCGGGCGCGGTAATAACGGGCCCGGTCAAAACCTTCCAGGGAAACCCCTTCTTTGATATCTTCAGCTTCCTGGGGCTTTGCCATTTGTAAGATGCCGGCCGGGCAGTTGTGGGTACAGGTGTTGCAACGGATGCATTTTTCGTCATCGAACTGTTGCTGGTCTTCTGATAACTGCAGGTAGGGAGAAAGCTGCATCGGGCAGACCCGGGCGCATTTGCCGCAGGAATGGCAGAGCTCGGGATGGCTGATGGTAACTTTTTCATCTGTATTTTTAGCCAGGCCCACTGCTTTTCCCAGCTTGTAAAAAAGGACCTGAATTGTGCCCATGGGGCAGAACTGGCACCAGGTGCGCTCGTTGACTGCTAAACCCAGCAAGCCCCCGATTAAAAGGACCATCAGGTAGGTGGTGGCAAAAACCAGTCCCAGGCGTTCCAGGAATGCGCCGGTGCCCAGGGTGGCATATACATCAATAAACCGCCGGCCCAGGTTAAACATGAAGAAAATAAAGACGGCGGCAATAACCGGTTTGGAGCGGAGGAACGCCGGAATATTTTTGTGGCGGCTGATTGGTCCGATCAGATTGTCAAAAAAACTGCCGTGTGGGCAGAAATTGCCGCACCAGTATTTTCCTTTAAAGAGGCTGGTTCCCATCAGAGCCACCATGATAAAAGGGACCAGCAGCCCGAGCAGGGGCACAAACTGCCCTCCAATACCAATCAAGACGGTTAGAATCCAGGCATATGCCCTGACCGGTGTAAACGATCTTTTGGTTTTGATGTAAAATGTTGCTTGCTCACTGCTCTGCACGATAACACTCCTTTCCGAACACAGGGGGACGGTTCTTCTGTGCTGCTCTTACGTAGCTAAATTTACAAGTCCATATATAAATCCCGGGGTAGGTTTAGCTAGTTATGCTGATAGTGTGCTGGCAATCTTTTTAGATACCCCGGGGGGTATTATTATATTAACTCTATTATTTTCTCCCGTCAAGGGTTAATTATAAAATTGTGTGGCTCATGCTTAATAATGGCCTGCTGGTCCTGGTGACAGCTGCACAAGTCATTATTGGTCTTTACCGGTTGGCACAGCAGGCTTTTGGATTGGTTTCGGATAGGGTATACTGTCTTATGAATACTAATAAAATACCCGGGTAAGGAGGAAGCGTTAATGGATAGCAAAGAGGTCGATGTTGCCGGCAACAAGCTGGTCTGCCCTGTATGCAGCGGGATCAAATTCTGGGAACGCAAAACCCAGCTAAACACCAGGGGGGCGACATTTTTTGGTGTGGACTGGGCTAACCGGAATGCCAATAATTACGTTTGTGAAAATTGCAGCTATATGTTTTGGTTCCACAATTAATATTTCCGGGCAGGGCAGGCGGTTTTAGCCGCTTCATAGGGCCGCCTGCCTTCAGCCTAAATGCATTTTATTGAAAGGTATTGTTATCCCAGCAGGTTGTTGAGCATTTGGTCCCGGTTGATGCGGTAAAAACTGAAGTCTGAGTCAAGGGTAATTACATCTTGTAATACGAGCCGGCTGAAAAGTTAAGGCTGACTGGGGCCGGTATCATTATTTTCTCATCTGGCAAACGGGCATGCCGTACTTCCGGAGATCCCTCAGGCGATTGTGTCCCTAACGTTTTCAAACTGTTCGTACTCCCCGCCATCGATGATTTCCTTTAAAGCTTCTACCACCTGCCAGGTTTCATAAAAAGTGTTATAGAGAGCGATTGGGGCCAGGCGGATTATGTCTGGCGGGCGGAAATCGGGAATAATACCGCGCTTTTTCAAGACCTTGGTGATACTGGCTGCGCTGTCGTGCTCGACCGCTACGTGCCCGCCCCGGCGTTTAGGATCTTTGGGGGTCCCGATGCGATAATTGTAAGGGGGTTTGGTGAGTCCTTCTGTTTCAAGTAAGAACATCAAATATGAGGTGAGTTTAAGAGATTTTTCGCGAACCTTCTCAATACCTGCTTCGGCGAAAATTTTCAGGGACCCTTCAAGCGGGGCGGTGCTTAAAATCTGGGGTGTACTGATCTGCCATCCTCCCACCCCGGGAGCTTGTTCAAATTCTAAAAGCATGTCAAATTGCTTGTCTTTCCTGTATCCCCACCAGCCAGCCAGGGAAGAAGTTCTGCAGAAATGTTTCCGGTTTACATACAGGCCGGCGGTAGATCCGGGCCCGGCATTCATATGCTTGTAGTTGCACCACAGGGCAAAATCCACTCCCCACCGGTCAAATTCGTGAGGTATGGCTCCGATGGAATGGCTGCAGTCGAAGCCGATTGCAATGCCGTACTGGTGGGCTTTTGCTGTTAACTGTTCCATATCCAGGACCTGGCCGCTGCGGTAATAGACCGCGGGCAGGAGGATAAGGGCGATTTCGCCGGATCCTCTTTCTATAGCGGAAATAATATCTTCTTCCTCAATCATCCTTCTGTCGCGGCTTTTAATCAAGACCAGGTTTTCAGACGGGCCAAGCCCTTTGATCCTGATCTGGCTTTTCAAGGCATAAATATCTGAGGGGAAATTGAGTTTGTCGGCCAGGATCTTGGTCCGGCGGCCTTCCGGTTGATAAAAAGTGCCGACCAGGGCGTGCAGGTTTACCGTGGTTGATCCGGTGACCACTACTTCATCTTCGTGCGCGCCTACAAGCGGGGCCTGCATCGCTCCCAGTTTTTCACCGTAGTAAAACCAGGGGTTATCCTGATCGAGCCATCCGTCGATGCCCAGCTGCTTCCACTGGTTCAACACCCTTAGAAGGCTCTCTTCCCCGTCCTTAGACAGCAAACCCAGGGAATTGCCATCCATATAAATTTTGCCGGAAAGGAGGTAAAACCTTTCCCTGAACCGGGCCAGCGGATCACGGCGGTCCAGTTCCAGGGCCTCGTTCTTGCCGGTGCTAAAATTGCTCATCAATCCGCCTCCTCGCAGCATCAGGTTATAAGCCAGGTGAGCACAAAATCCGGGACAGATTTAAATGTCCTTTATCCATTATACTGTACCGGCCGGGTGCGGTAAAAAGTTTTTCTTTAGCCGGTGCCGATAAAGAGGAATCCGGTTTAGGGGCAAGAAAATAGTATTATCAGAATTTAACCAGGAGGTGCAGTTAAAGTGACAAAATCAGCTCGCCAGGACCCAAATTTAAATTTATTTGCCCGCTTGTTTGCCATTATGGCTAAAAAAGTGATTGAAAAGTTTGGTGAAGAAGGGAAAGAGGCAGTCCGCGAGGCGGTTAGGGAGTTCGGCGAAAGCAGGGGTCGCGATATTGCCAAAAAAACACAGGAAGCCGGGGAACCGCTGACAGTCGAAAATTATCTCAAATTTTACGATATGGCCAGATCGGCATCTTATGAAGTGGAATCGGAAGTTAGCCAAAATCACGCCGATCAAAAATTTAAATTCTGTCCGATCTGGGCTACTTTTGAAGAAGAGGGCTTAGCTGATTATGGCTATATTTACTGTCAAGAAATTGATACAGCACTGGCCAAAGGCTATAATCCCAAAGTTAAGTTCCGCCATTACCATCATTTTAAAGACGGTAAGCCCGACTGCCACATGGATTTTACCCTGGACGAGTAAATTAATTAACCAGGATTTTGGTATAGCGTATTGCAGCCTGCAGAAAAAGGCCTGATAATAAGTTATATTAAGCTTGAAATGTGCTTTGCTTTCTGGAAGAATTTCCATTCATTAGGCCGCCTGAAATGCGGTATTGATTTTAAACATCGAGAGGGGTCTGGTTATTAAAATGATCCGCTTTGATGAGCGGGACACTATGTTTTCACGGATGGAACTTGTGCCCGGGAGCGAAAACTACAATTCATATTATGCCAGGCGCCCGGAATTTAAAGCAGCTGATGATCATTTTCGGTCTGCTTCACCCGGAAAGTATGCCTCTGACCTGGTTAATATGTCCCGCATAGATTCAGCTTTCCGGTTTTTGAAAGATCTAAGGCCGCTGGCTTACAGGGAAGATAATTCCGGCGGGCGGTGCCCGGGGCAGCCAGTCCTCCGGGAAATTGAAAAAGCCCTCCATGAAACAGCGCTGGATTACGGCGCCGCTCTTTACGGTCAGGCAAGCCTGGGCCTGGAATGTTTGTATTCCATCCGGGGCCGGGGCCCCGCCTACGGAGAACCGGTAGTAAACCCGCTTCGTAATGCGCTCGTGTTTGCCGTGGATATGAACCGGGATAAAATATCATATGCCCCGCAGCCGGAAGAAGCGGTGGAAGTAACCAGGGCTTATGTCAGGGTAGCGGTAATTGGGATGATCTTAAGTTACCTGCTAAAAGAACTGGGTTACCGGGCCCGCTGCCATATGGACGGTGAGAGCGAGCTGGTCCTGCCGGCCGCTGCCCAGGCTGCCGGCCTCGGCAAAATAGGCCGTTTGGGCTTGCTTCTGTCCAGGGAGTACGGGCCCTTGATCCGCCTGGGTGCGGTAACCACTGACTTCCCTCTCACTAGCGCCCTACCAGGTGGAGGCCCTCTTACGCCGGAGCCGGAAGAATATTGCTTCTCATGTGTTATTTGTGCCCGCCGCTGCCCGGGCAGGGCGATTCCTTTTGAAGAAGCTGGCCGGACGGGCAGCCCGGATCAAAGTGAAATGCCCTGGGTAACAGACCACGCAGCCTGCTTTGGTATGTGGCAAAAGTTCGGAACCGACTGCGGTATCTGCATTTCCGTATGTCCTTTTGGTAAACAAATCAGCCAGGGTTGATTACTTGATCAGGCGGCGGTGCATGAGGTACTGGGGCAGGGGGAAGATGATCAGGATAAATACCAGCAGCCACAGAACATGGAATAGAAGGTCAATGCTAACGAGTCCAAGGGTTAGCGAGCGCAGCAGAGCCACGATATGATACAGCGGCAGGAGCCAGGCCAGCTGCTGCAGGACTTGAGGCAGCACGTCCAGGGGGAAAAAAACTCCAGAGAATAAGAACATCGGTGTTATGACCAGGGTAAAGAAATAGGCGAAGTTATCGATCTTGGGAACAATCCCGGTCCAGATCATGGCCAGCTGAGAAAAGGCCATACCGTTAAGCACCAGCACAACCGGGATTAGCAGGGCCCATGGTGATGGGACCAGCCCCAGGACAGCTACAACGCTCATGATTACCGTTCCTGAAAGCACACTTTTAAAGGTGCCGTAAAGGAGCTCTCCCGTTACCACTTCTTCCAGGTTGATGGGGGTAGCCACAATAGCATGATAGATTTTCTGATAGTACATCCGTACAAATGAATCATAAGAACACTCTGCCGCAGCAGCCCACATGGCAGAAGTGGCGATAATACCGGGAGCGATAAACTGTGTATAACTCATCCCTTCGATATCTTCAACCAGCATACCAAGGCCTGCGCCAAGGGCGGCAAGATATAAGAGGGGTTCCACTATGTTAAAAACCAAATTGGTGGTCCAGGTTTTTCTGAATACAAACAGGTTGCGGGTAAACACTTTCAAGGCCCACCGGTTAACCGGGCTGTAATAAGAAGCCCACTTATGAAGTTTTGGCAAAGCTGCTGCTTTCATAACCAGACACTTCCTCGTAGCTTAATCCTCTTCCGGTCAATTTTAAGAACACGTCCTCTAAGTTGGCCGGGCGAATCTGGTAGGCATCTGCGTAATTGCTGGTATTGAGAATCTTCATTACTGCGGTTTCATCTTCAGGGATGAAAAGGTATAATGTATTGCCGGCCAGCTGGTAACCGCTGATCATATTTTGAACAGATGCAATCAGGCTGTTTTTGTGAGTCGGCTCAATATCTATTTCCACTATTTTTGCTCCCACCTGTTTTTTTATCAAATCAGCGGGTTTTCCTTCTTCCAGGATTATGCCTTTATCCATGATAATAAGATCGTCACAGAGCTGGGTAGCTTCTTCCAGGTAATGGGTGGTCAGGATCAGGGTTAAGCCTTTCTTTTTTAGCTGGCGCAAATGTTCCCAGATCAGGCGCCTGCTCTGTGGATCAAGTCCGGTGGTCGGTTCATCCAATATGAGCAGGTCGGGGGTATGGATTAATCCCCGGGCGATGGTCAGCCTACGCTTCATGCCGCCGGAGATTTTATCCACTTCATGTCCTGCTTTGTCTGAAAGTCCAAAAAAATAGAGTAATTCTTTGGCCCGTTTTTCAGCAACATCTTTTTTAATACCGTAATAACCGGCGTAAATTAGCAAATTCTCCCGGACGCTGAGCTCAAGGTCCAGGTTGTTTTCCTGGGGTACTACCCCCAGTCTTTTTTTAATAGCCCTTGGATCGTTGTTAACATCCTTCCCAAAGACGGTTAATTTTCCACCAGACACCGGATGAAAGCAGTAAATCATAACTACTACGGTAGTTTTCCCGGCCCCGTTGGGCCCTAAAATGCCAAAGCACTGCCCTTTCTGGATCTTAAAATCAATTCCGGCTACCGCCGGAAATCCATTGTAGTTCTTTTGCAAGTTTTGAGCTTCCACTATTACCGGCATTATTTGTCCACCTCTGCTCTTATCTGTAAGGTTCCATCTATCTGGCAGCAAATCTATTTTATATGATTGGGCCTCTTTTGGGCAAGCTTAAATACACGATAAATACAACACTTTAGTTCTAATGCTTTTCAGGGAAAAGAAAAAGGGCCGTCTTTGGAATGATCAAACATTTGCAATGCAGTTAACTGAACGCTTAAATAAATTAGTTTTAAGCTCTATAAATATGCTATTATTTAAACTGAAGCTATCAATTATTAAAAATTAGAACCGGGTATTTGGCGGTGGAATTGTGCTCAAAGGTTTTTACAGGCTTGGCCGTCCCATAAATGCACTGGCTGGTTGTTTAGCTGTTTTTGTCAGCGGTTATGTAGCCGGAGCCCCCTCGTGGCTGCCCGTAATCCTGGCAGCAGCTGCAGTCCTTTTGATTACTGTCTCTACTAATGCCTGGAATGACTATATCGATATCGAAATAGACAGAATTAACAAGCCCGAAAGGCCCTTGCCCTCCGGCGAGATAAACCCGCAGCAGGCCCTGATATTTTTCACTGCCGGGTCCATCCTGTCCCTGGTGGTTGCCGCCTTTATTAACCAGCAGGCTTTCTATATTGCCATAGGCGCCAATCTTCTGCTTTACCTTTACTCCTGGAAGCTCAAATGTACCGTGCTGTGGGGTAACGCGGCTGTAGCTACGATTGTAGCGCTCTGCTTTATTTTTGGCGGAGTGGCGGCGGGCAATATCCCGCCCACTGTAGTACTTGCAGTGACGGTGTTTTTCGCCATCTTGGCCCGTGAGATCTTAAAAACTATGGCAGATTACAAAGGCGATCTGCATCATGGCTGCCGGACTATAACTACAGCCTGGGGTAAGCAGACTGCTTGCAAATACTTGATCGCTTTTCTGGGGATAACTTCCCTGGTCATGCTGTCCGCTTTTTTTATTGAACAGTATAACTACCTTTACCTTCTAATGGTTATTCTTCTAATCTATCCCCTTTTTATGTACATAGCCATCAAGGCCAGGATCACCGTCTCTGAGAAAAAACTTGAACGGTTGAGCCTGATCATGAAATACGGTTTTTTTGCCTGGTTTTTAGCCGTCGTCCTGGGGGCAGGTTAGTACTAAAAACCATTTTTCATAGGCCGGGTTTTTATAGGCGGAATTTACTGTATTAGAGCTTAAGGAATGGCTTATCAGCTTTTTAAAGTAACGCCAGCAGGTAAATCATGGCAGTCGTGGCCAGCGGAACGGTTAGATCATCAGTGGTCGATGGTGAAAAGAGTTCGAAGATAGTGCCGGCCAGGGCGGTGAGCAGGCTGTAGATCAAAACCAGATCCAGGGTCAGTATTTTTTGGTTGTTTGGGTTAAAGAGCCCATAATAATAAAAAGCACCGTAACATAGCAAAAAAGCAGTGATAAAAAAGGTTAACGAACCCTCCAGGGTTCTCTGGGAGCCGGTGTATGAAAAGGCTATTTTAATACGGCCGTATTTTTTACCTACTACCGAGGCGAGCGAATCACTGATAATCATGATCAGAATTCCGCAGATTGGAAAATAAAGCTGGTAAGGGGCAAAGAAGACAAAAATTGTAAAGAGAAGGGTTATAGAGAGGCTGTAATAAAAAGGTCCCTGCAGCCGCCCTGCTTTTTCTTCTGCTTCTTCACCGATGGCCTCATAAAGTTCCTGCAGTTGTTTAACTGAACTATGCCGGGCGCTGAAATAAACGGTAATGGTGAGGCTTAAGGCAATTACAACCGCATACAAAGGAAGGATAAAGAAAGGGACGATCAAAACTACCAGCCCTGTAAAAAAATGAATGCTTTTACGGGCGATATATTTGGATATGATGTTTTTTTTCTCAAGGAAGACCGGGATCAGGATGGTGAGCAAGATATAACCATAGGCAAAACCAACCAGGGCTAAATCATGCAGGAAATCAGCTGTAGTGTAAGTTCTAATAATGTCTATCAGAGCGGACATAGATGATCATTGGCATATCAATTCGGTGGATTGAAAAAAATGCCTGCCGGATATACCCCTTTCTGCTGCTGCTGATTTAAAATTGCTGCAGCAGCTTCAAAAAACGGCACTGCTCTTAACGGGCTGGGTTCAATTATGTCTTTTTCAGCTTATCCTCTTCTTTATAAGATAGGTTCAAATCAAGTATTAACTATAAGGAATATAAAGTCAAGGCAGGGTTGAGGTTTTTTATAAGTCCCTTGCTAAACATTATGACAAGATAAAGTTTCAAGGCAATAAGGCCCGCGATTACCAAAGCTATTTTTGCAAGCAACCTTTTAGCATAATGAAAGGTTTAATTACAGGGTTTTATTAATTTGCTTTGACAATAAAGCTTTTAGATAAAAAGCAGAGTAGTCATAATGGTCTATTTTGTTTATAATAAAACCGAAGGGGGTAGGTTATAGTGTTCAGTAAACTGGTATGGATTCCCCTTGTTTTATTATTAATCATAGGAATTGGAATCGGGGTCTTCTGGTATACCGGCGGTCTCAGCCAGCTGGGATTTATTCAGGTAATCAGGGAAGGTTTTGCACCGGCGGACGAGGAAGTCCAAATTATTATACCGGTGGATATATTTGCCGGTGAAGACATCGATGAAATAACTGCCCGGGCTGTTGAGGTTCAGGGAGTGGAAAAAATAGCCCCCATTGAAGACGATAAGCTGGTCTATACCATGTCTCCTGAAGTTAAAGCTGAAATGCTTGATGAAGCGAAGCATGATTTAGAGCAGAAGCTTTCTTATTTAGAAGATGACAGGCTATATCCTTACCTGGAAGATATTAGTTATGACGATTCTTATCAGGATTTTAACCTGATGGTTGATCAGCTGCAGGATCACTCTGATGAAATTTTAACTGCTGCCTCAGAGCTATTCATGAAAGCGGTGTATTATCAGTACTTTAAAAAGGATAACGAAGCTGTCCAGGAGGTAACAGTGGTCCTTGAAGACAGCCAGAGCGCAGATCAGGAAAGGTTTATTTACCCTGATGATTTAAGCCGGGCCGCAGCTTTTTTAGAGAGCCCTGCAGTAGCGGTCGAAGCTCCCCAAACCCCTTTAGAGGGTGATAAGGTTGTTGTTGATACCGCTCCTGATAATTTAAACTTACGTGCAGGCCCTGCAATAACCTACTTAATTATAGATATCCTCTACCCGGGAACTGTTTTAGAGGTAATTGGCGAAGAGGGGGAATGGCTTAATGTTATAACTCCGGAGCAAAAAGAAGGCTGGGTGCATGGTGATTTTGTAGAAATTTATACTGAAGAAGATTAAAAACTTGCCTGATAGGCGATTAAACCCCAGTTTTTTTATTTCCCTGCCCCCCGCAGGGCTTATAGGATGACCATCTCTTTAAACTGAAGGGCCGGTAAGATCTGGTAAAAGCTATTGTTTTTTAAAAACTATTATTATCTGAATACAGGTTTATCTGTTATAATTAGAAAAACCTTTAAGAAAACCTCCGGCGCCTAAAAGGGACCTAAGACATAGTCAAAGCTCCAATGAACTGCTATTGACTTAAAACCTTGAGCTATTTTTTTATGGAATTGAAGGGCAGGAAACAAACATGGATAATATAACAGAGCATTTTAAAGAAGCTTTACTATCAAGTGATGAAGAAGCAGCCAGGCGAATTATGTATGAATCAAAACAGCATTACACTTCACTGCAATTTATAGAAAATGTTGTGGTTAATATTCTTGATCATATTGGAGATGACTGGGAAAAGGGTGAATATGCCCTTTCCCAGGTATATATGAGCGGGAAAATATGTGAAAGGCTTGTCGATAGCTTGCTGGTGGATCATAGTGTTTTGCACAAAGCAAAACCGAAGATGGCCATCGTTTTGTTTAATGATTACCATGCCCTTGGCAAAAGGATAGTGCTAGCGCATTTAAAGGCAGGTGGCTATAAAGTCACTGATTACGGCAGGATGGATACAGAAGAGCTGATCGAACGGGCTTGTAAGGAGCAAATTGAGTTGTTATTTGTTTCAGTGTTGATGCTTTCCTCTGCACTAAGGATTAAAGAAGTGGTTCAGCAAATCCATCAGCGCTGCCCCGGTCTAAAAATTGCAGTTGGCGGGGCTCCATTTCGCCTCAATAGCGGGCTCTGGCAGGAAGTAGGGGCTGATTTCGTAGGTTTTACCGCTGTTGATGCCTTAAGTATAGCAAGTTCATTTAATGGGGGGCAGCAATCATGAATCTATCAGGTATGAACTCCATGCAAAGAACACTAACTGCTATGAGCCATAAAGAACCTGACCGGGTTCCTTTCTTCTTGCCTCTGACTATGCATGGAGCCAAGGAACTTGGCCTTAGCATAAAGGAATACTTTTCTAAGGCAGAAAATGTAGTCGAAGGTCAGCTGCGCCTGTCAAATAAATATGGGCATGATTGCCTGCTTGGATTTTTTTACGGCCCCATTGAAATCCAGGCCTGGGGCGGGGAAGTTATTTACTACGATGACGGGCCTCCCAACTCAGGAGAGCCGTTTATTAGAAAGCAAGAAGACATTTCTTCGCTTGAAGCTCCGGTTATTGCAGAATCTAAACACCTGCGTGAAATTTTAAGAACAATTAGTTTGCTTCATGAAAAATCGGCCGGGGAAGTACCTATCCTTGGAGTGGCTATTTCGCCATTTTCTGTGCCGGTTATGCAGATGGGTTTTGAGGCTTACCTGGAATTAGTGTATTTTGAACCCCGGCTTTTTGAAAAACTAATGCAGCTTAACATGAATTTTTGTGCTGCCTGGGCTAATGCCCAGTTTGAGGCAGGCGCAACAGCGATCACTTATTTCGATCCGGTTTCATCTCCAACGATCATACCGCGGGAATTGTTCCTCAATAAAGGGTTTCCCGTTGCAGTAGAAACAATAAGACGCATTAAAGGCCCGGTAGCTACTCACCTGGCTTCCGGACGCACCTTACCGATTATCGATGATCTTGTAAAAACAAAAACCGGCGGGATAGGGATAAGTGCAGAAGAAGATTTGGCGGAACTGAAAAATGCTTGCCGGGGCAGGTTAACTGTTATAGGGAATTTAAATGGCCTTGAAATGATCAACTGGAATAGCGATCAGGCGGAACTTGCTGTTCGGGAAGCAATAAACAAAGCAGCTCCCGGAGGCGGGTTTGTTCTGGCCGACAATCACGGCGAAATACCTTTTCAGGTGAGTGATGAGGTTTTAGGCTCAATCAGCGAGGCTGTCAACAAATACGGTTTTTACACTTACTCAAAAGGGAAATAGTAATTTGCCATGGCCAAACAGATTCTAGTTTTTTGCGAACACTACCAGCGGGAAATTGAATATCTAAATTTTTCAGAACGATACCCGGATGTTCAGTTTCTTTTTTTTAAAGGCCCCTGCGGGCAGCCTCCCCAGCAGTGGGAGAAATTAAAAAGCAGGCTATTATCCAACCAGAATTACGACTTACTGAATGTAATAACTGGCGGGTGCATTAAAGAAATCCCTGCTGAAAATCAAAACACCTTAATTTATAATCAGCGCCATTTTTTCCAGTGCCTTAACCTGATGGTTAATCCGGCACTGGTCGATTATTACCAGCAGCAAGGATGCTTTCTGGTTACCCCTGGCTGGCTGCGAAATTGGCCTGAGATTTTAAGACAATGGGGATTTGGTCGCCAAACGGCCCAGGAATTTTTCCATGAATCAACAAAGAAAGTGCTGATGCTAGATACCATGATTGATGAAGAAGCATCTCTAGCACTGTATAAATTTGGCTCATATCTCAATTTGCCCTATGAATCGGTTAAGATTGGTTTAGATTACCTGGAATTGTTTATTTGTAACATAGTCCAAAAAAACCAGCTTACCGCTGATAAGGCCCAACAAAAGGCAGCCAGAGATAGTGACCAAAAAGAACTGGCTAATTTTGCCATGACCCTGGAGCTGCTCAATACTTTGACCCGGCTTCGCTCTGAAGGCGATGTTATTGCTGCAATTAAAGAGATGTTTAAAATGCTTTTTGCTCCAAGAGAGGTCATATTCAGGTGGGCTTCAGATCTGGAAGCAGGGTCAGGATCAAAAGAAATCAGGCAAAACGCTTCCGGATTTACCCTGCCGATATGGGGAGGGAGCGAATTTTTAGGCGAAATAGAGCTTGTGGGGTTTGATTTGCCTCAGTACAGGGGAAAATATTTAAACCTGGCCACCAGGATTATAAATATATGTGGCATGGCTATTGAAAATGCCATGCAGTACAAGACAATTAAGGATATTTCTAATACTGATGGTTTGACAAAAATTGCTAACCGGCACCGGTTAGATCAGTACCTTCAAAATGAATGGTTGAGAATGAAACGTGAAAAAGCGCCGCTGGCCTTGATCATGGCAGATCTAGATTATTTTAAACTCTATAATGACTTATACGGGCATCTCGCCGGGGATGACTGCCTTAAAACTGTAGCAAAAGTACTATCTGAGCACATCCATCGCCCTTCTGATTTAGCAGCCCGTTTTGGAGGTGAGGAATTTACTGTTGTCCTGCCCAACACCGATCTTAAAGGAGCATCTGTAGTTGCCTCTAAAATAAGAGAAGCTGTTGAAAACAAAAAAATCATTCATGAGAATTCTCCGGTTTCTGACTTTGTTACCGTTAGTTTAGGTGTTACAGCAACTGTCCCTGAAAACAGCATCAAACTTGAGGATTTTCTTGCTACAGCTGATAAGCTTTTATACCGGGCTAAAAAAGAAGGGAAAAACAGGGTCGTATCCGCGCCTGTTAAAAACTTACCGGACCAGGGATTATAAAAAAAAGGGCTCCTGATGTATCAAGAGCCAAGCATTTTTAAAAATCACGGCACTGTATTGTGAGCCGGAGTTTTAATCGAAGATTAATAAGTGCTCATAAAAAGAGTTTTAATGCGGTCGCTTTTACTAATACTCTATTACCAGCCCCAGGTCCCGGGGCCACCTTTGAAGGGCCCTTTAAAATTAGATGTAATCAAGCCCCCGTAAAAATACCCCTCCTGAGCCTTTACTCTTTCACCGTCCACGTAGCAGGCTCTCACCTTAAAAGGATAAAAAGCCAGGTGATCTTTAATGGCTTCGAAGCCGCGGCGAGGGTTTTCATAGCTCCAGGCCACGCTTTCAATTTGCTCAGCAGTCGTTACCAGGTCAAAATAAACAGCCAGCCCCTTAAATTTGCACATGCTGGTCCTCTCTGTTTTTTGAAGAAGCTCCATCCTTATATCTGACAACGGAATGTAGAAAACCGGGGGATGGCTGGTTTCAAGGACACGGTAAGAGCGGTTGCTTTTGGCCAAAACAAATCCGCCGTGATGGACTTCAACTAAACCAGAATAAGAATCGAGCCGGGGCGGGCGGGGATAATCCCAGACGGACTCTATCTGGTTTTTCTTCATTTTTAGCACCTCTTTGCCCCTTTATTATTGCATTAATGTGTTGATACATTTTCGGCATACCAGGTCAGGCTTTGTTTGATCCCTGCAGGGCACTATTTAC
Source organism: Syntrophomonadaceae bacterium (assembly GCA_003567725.1). Lineage (GTDB taxonomy): Bacteria > Bacillota > Dethiobacteria > DTU022 > DTU022 > B1SED10-74M. The sequence goes on from PWYU01000115.1 coordinate 15,222, forward strand.
CTCTAAAAAAATTGAGGAGGCGTTCACTAAAATCTTTTGCTTCAATATATGCCCCGTGGCCTTGGTCAGGGTAAACGAAAAGTTCACTGCCGGCAATAGCCTCAGCCATTTCTTGCTGCACCTCTTCGCCCCCTACAATCCGGTCACCTCTGCCCCCGATTATAAAGGTCGGGCTTTTAATTGTTGAAAGCTCCTGGTAAGCATCATGGGTAAGGCAAGACTGAGCCTGGATCAGGAAGCGCTCCTTTGACTGCGTATTACTGTTGCGTGTAATCAGCCAGTAAAAGGGGCGTACACGCTTTAGGTACTTTTCGGTATGTTTTTTTTCCATCATGTCAATTACCAGTTCAGAGTAAAGTTCTTCCCGGGCCATCTTAAACCAGCTGCCGATCACTTCCTGCATCGTTTCATTTTGCCTCGCCAGCGATACAACAATAGCCAGCCTGTTAATCTTTGCGGGATAATCGATAGCCAGCCACTGGGAAATCATCCCGCCCTGGGAGATCCCCATAATCTCAGCAGTTGTAATGCCCAGGCTTTCCATCGCCGCCGCTAAGTCCCGGGCCATATCTCTAGTTGTACAATCTGTTTCAAGTTCGTTTTTCCTGCTGAAAACATAAACTTTAAAATCCCGGGCCAGAAAGCGGTACATAAACCACAGTTTCAATCCGGTCCCCTTAACTGTTTTTAAACCATCGCTCAGGCCGGGTATAATTACCAGCGGTTTTTCTCCTCGGCCAAAAGTTACATAATCCATAGCGCTGCTATCAACTTCAACTGCGCTTTCATTAATATTGCCCAATAATTTTTTTAACACCAAACCAGCTCCTTTTTTAAGTGGCTAAATTATAAATTCCTCATACTAGGTCAGTTTTCCTGTCTATTTGATATGATTAGAAAGGACAAGGGGACGTATCTTTTTGTCCCCTTCATTTTAAAATAATACTCCTGCTATCTACAGCCTAAAACATTACGTAACAAATACCTGATTCGTTTTTTGATCTGGCCGGCCCGGCAAGGGTTATCGGGGTTGAACAGCGTAAGGTTTCTCCTGGAACAGGGCAAAGATGCTGAAATTGTCCTGATTGATGAATACAAAAACCCCCTGCTGACTATATGTCGCTGTATTCCGCTGACAAAAGAGGCGCGGTAGTTGTTAGCATTCCGCTGTTCAACTACTTTTCTTAAGATTCGTCGCCCTATTTCTTAAGGTAGTGCTTCTTCCTGCAGGGATTGGTAATAGAGATCGGCCGGGTTTAAGATCCAGATAGTTAGGGTTTGGGCAAATTTAAACCATAATTTTCTGGGATACCATGCTTGACTGTTACTTAATATGATATCATTATTAAAGGAAATTTTAATTAGTTGTCAGGAGAGGGCACCCATTTATGCATTATATTATAAGCCTGCTGATCGGAATCAGTTTAAGCGCAACCAGCGGTTTCCGTCTTTTTGTCCCTATGCTGGTGATCAGTTATGCTTCGTTGACCGGATGGCTGGAGCTGTCGCCTGCCTTTGAATGGATCGGCACTTACCCGGCTCTGGCCGCTTTTGCTGTCGCGGCACTGCTGGAGCTAACAGCCTACTTTATTCCTTACGTGGACAACCTGCTCAGCACTGCAGCGGTTCCGGTCAGCGTTTTGGCCGGAGCAATAATCACCGCCTCTGTAATGGTCGACCTGCCCCCAATGCTAACCTGGACCCTGGCCATAGTAGCCGGAGGCGGGGCAGCCCTGGGCGGCAGCACTCTCAGCAGTCTCCTGCACAGCGGATCTACGGTTACAACAGGAGGAACAGCAAACCCGCTGCTCTCTCTGGCAGAAACCGTGCTTTCAGTAATCTTATCGGTACTGGCCGTCCTGGTTCCGCTGCTGGCCTTCCTGCTTTTGGCCCTGCTTTTTTTTATTATCACCAGGTTTATTCGGAATCACAGAAAAAAAAGACATAACAAGGCTCATCAGCATAAAATTGAAAGAGGTGAGAGCATTTAGGATTGAAGAACTGAATAAAATGATTTCCCAGGGTATTTCTATGGTAATGGATGAAGAAGCGGGTTATTGTGACGCCTGTTTCTACTCTGAAGATGGATCGGAAACTATTTTTCATAAACAGAATTTAAATGCCTTAAGCTTATCACTTGTCCCTGCTCCCCTTTCTGCGTGCCCTCCTCACCATAAATAATGAATCTTTGCCTTGTCTCTTTAAAGGCGATCCTTTGCCAGTAAAGCAACCCTTTAAAAAAGTCTTTATTTATGATTTTACCGGACTGCCTGGGTCCGATAATTGAAAAAAAGGATAATGCTTTGCCGCTTATAACAGAACCGGTCTATAGTGAAGGAAAAGCCTTAAAAAAAGCTGAGAAAATATAAAACGGTATAAATAAAAGGTAAGGGCATAGCAATTGGCCTGAAAACAGATCAAGAATGAAAATTGGGAGGCTTCCCCTTAGTCTCAAGCGGCCTTTCTACAGCCGGGCAAAACCTTTTAAAGATATTTCCCCTTCTAAATGTTGGCCACCTGCCTTATGAATTGACTTTTTTAGGGCCCCGGTTTGTAGCCCTCAAATACAGCATCTATATAGCAATTCCAACCCTGGTTGGTTTGCTAACAAATTTGTTGTTTGGTTGATTTATCTTACAGAAACAACCTTCATGCAAAGACAACTATCATATGATCCAACCAAATTCTTCGTCCCTTCTCCCACTATTTTTCCCCTTTGATGTTTACGCTCTTAACAATTTAATTTTTCAGTAACGTCCGTTTCATAATTCTTTAAAGCAGCTAAAAGATCTTTGGCCACAGGATCATTAGTGAATGAAGCTATACAGGTTGAACTGTCATGAGTTACTATTTCTACATCTTTAAAGCCCTGGTCTTTGACTATTTGTTCATAATCATCTATTAATAAAGCGCCAGCGATACACCCTACATAAGCTTGCTCACTTTCTTTTATAGGAGAGGGTAATTCTTCAGTCAGGGCGATATCGGATATAGAAATCCTTCCCCCGGGCTTTAATACCCGAAAAATCTCCTCAAAGACCCTGGATTTTTCGGTTGAGAGATTGATGACACAATTACTAATGATTATGTCTGCCGAGTTATCAGCCATGGATGGATAGCATATTCCCAAAGCTTCTTCTCCAGAAGATATAAAGATCAACAAGCCGGGGTCTTTTATGACGCTGGTATCGGTTAATATGCCACTGGTGCGTGCCGAAATGGCTGAATGATTTGGCTGAAGAGGCAAATCTCAATTTTTCTAAAACTCTGCAACTATCAATCAAGTTAAAGCTTGACTCATCTGAACAGCCGATCTGTGTTAATGAAAGTAAAGAAAATTACTATGGAAGGGGCAAAAGTGACTCTGAAAGGGATTCGTGATATAGCTATGCTCTTTTTAATTCTATATTATGTTAAAATGAAATTGCAACATGGTTATTATTTAATTAATAGACAGGAGTGATTTTAGATGAAAATTTTAGTGTGTACAGATGGATCGGAGCACAGTCAAAAAGCATTAGAAAAGGCGGCCACAATCGCTGAAGGATGTAATGTTGAAGATGTTGCCATAATTCATGTTTATGATGAAAAAGTTAACCTTTCTGCTTTACCCTGGGGAGAAGGTTCTGCTCCAACTCAAAGAGATATGGAAAAATTTAGAGAGGTGTTGAAGGAGAATAAGAACGAGTCAATGAAAATTTTGCAGGAAGCTCAAAAGTATTTTGAAGAAAAGAATATTAAGACTCGGACAATCCTTAAAGAGGGTTACCCCGCAGATACTATTGTAAAAACAAGTTGCGATGAAGGGTTCGACATCATCGTTATCGGTAGTAGAGGTCGAAGCGGTTTGCAAAAAGTATTTCTCGGAAGCGTCAGCAGTGCTGTAGTTCAAGAGTCTAAAAACTGCAGCGTCCTAACCGTAAAATAAAATAAAATAAAAGAAGTCCTTATCAAATACCTACAAATGACCCATTATGGCTATGAGCCTGATTTTGCACCAAAAGGCCATACTGCCATTTCTTTTTGCATCAATTGAATAACAATTATAAGCAGCTCTGGAAGGAGGTTTCATGATGTTATATTCACCTTTCAGTTTCAGTATCGATCCCATGCAAAAGCTGTTTCTCATAAATTTTGAGAAGGATCCTGATCAGATATACCACGGGCTTGAACCTCAGTGGTTTGATGACCCTGTCTCGGGCAGGGGATTAAGAGTTATTGCCTGGCGCAAAGATGGTTATGTAGATGTTTATCAACAACCGGAGCTGCCCAAAGACGATGATTTCAATTTGGCAGCCAAGGGACTGGCTGACCTTATCATTCATCCCATGTCCGGTGCTTATTTTCGTGTTTCTGAGAAGGGTGTAGATGTGAATTTCGCTTTTACAGATAAGGTAAACCGGGCACTAAAGGTTGTTAACTGACCCGGTTCCGAGCAGCATTTATGGAAGACCTAATAGGACGACTTTCTAAAATATAAGCCGGGATTGATCAATCATTCCCGGTTAGTCACTTTTTCGGCAACTTCGTAAACGTCTATTTCTATCGGCATTACTGTAATATCCTTCAACACAAACAACACAGGGGCAAAACACAGGGGGACGGTTCCAGTGTGTTGCTTCAGCAAAACACAGGGGGACGGTTCCAGCGTGTTGCTTCAGTAACTATATTCTGTTACAAAACACAGGGGAAAACACAGGGGGACGGTTCCAGCGTGTTGCTTCAGTAACTATATTCTGTTATGTAAATGTAGTATAACTCTTTCGGAAAGGGAGAATAACAATGAATAAAAGAGGAACAGGGGCTGTTTTTTGCCTGGTTGCTGCGATTCTATTTGCAAAACGTTATATTGCGGCAGCTATATTTATCTCTGGCGTATCCTCATGGGACTCGGCACTGTTCAAAGCAGGGCTGCAATATGTTGGCATGCCGTTAAAGACACTTAGCATTATTAGCGTGATCATTGGCCTTGGATATTTGCTCTGGGCAGAAATATCTGAAATGAAAAAGTGAGGCAATGACAACCATGGTGCATGTAAATCAAGGCTATCGCTCTTCCGTTAATTGCTGTTACCCCTGATGCGCTTAGCTCACCTCCAGATATGAATGCCTAAGGGACAAGGAAAGCTAATCGCAGGTCGTAAAATCTTTAACATCCACTGGTTGCCGCAAATATAATCAACAACACCAGCAAAAGTGGTAATAAACAGCCGCATGAGTTGAGGGTGCAGCCGGAATGATGTATGGTGAATCCCTTGTTAAATTTTGTTTTGCCTTCTTTCCAGAAACTACGGCCCCGGCAGTTTTCGCAAACAGTGGCATCCTCAGGGATGTATGAGTTGCAGTTCGGGCACCTTACTTCCAGGGTGACCCGGTCATCATCAGGGCTTTCTTCTGGAAAATTATATATTGCCGGAGAGGTTTCATCAACAAGGGCAGATTGGCAGTGCTTGCATGACGAGGCATTGCGTTCGATGGTTTGATCGCAGTATAGGCAATTTTTATATTCTTTATAGACCAAGCTGCTGCCCTCCTGGTGGTGGTTGTTAACCCTGGTTTAATCTATGCCCCGGTTATGCAAGTGTTTAATGCAAGTTATAATATTAGTTCTCTTGTTGCGGTTTTTATCCTGCCTTGTTAAAGCTGCCGGGTGAATGTAAAAACCTGGTTGTAATCAACCAGGGCCCTACAGTTGATGACCGGCAGGCAAAAGTGGTGATTAATACTGAGCTAAAAAAAGTTATGAAGCTTTAAGCTGATTCTAAATCTGGAAGGTTCTACTCATATTCCTGTAATCATTAAATAGCTGGTCTTTGTTGATTATCTGCTCCTAATTATTAATGCCAAATCCTTTAAATTCACCTGTAAGCTCTTCCCATATTTCTTGAATTTTCTCGACCCGGGCCTCAGGAGGGCCTGTTTCACACCACTTTTTGTATTCATTTAATTTTTCTTCTTCACCCTCTGCAACTGTTTCTACTGTGCCGTCAGGCATGTTTTTCACCCAGCCGGACAACCCCAGTGCCAGGGCTTTGCTACGGGCTGTAGATCTAAAATAGACTCCCTGGACCAGGCCATAAATTTTAAGATGAAGTCGATTCATATCAACTTACGCCCTTTATCTTCAATATAGTAAATCATACTCTAACATTCGACTGTTTTTGAGTCAACAAAGCGGCAGCTTACCCCAGGCATTCCGTAAATGCTTCTCTATCATAGTTTCGGGACACAATGAAAATTAATAAGATGTCAAATCCTCTGCCTGTACAATCAAGTCTTCATGTTAATCCGAGACCCTATCTTGTGGTTTCAGTTTTTTAGGCTCTCTCTTTTGCGGTATGAAATCCCGGCCAAATCTTTCTTCACGTGCAGATATAAATACTTCATTCCCCCTGGGAACTCCTGCTTCGCAGATAGTTCGGTCATGATCTGCTGATATCTATTATAATCATGACTGTTGATAAAAGTAGGGAGAAGCCGATGCCTGTAAATAAATTTCATTGTGTCCCGAAATTATTGTATAGTGGGACATCAGGAATTGATTGGAAGTCCTGATCCAGGGTATAAACCGCTGCCCCGTTATTTATCGCAATAGCGGCGATTACACAATCAGTAATCGCTATAGTTACACCTTTTTTCTTCATTTTGAAAGATAGCTTCCCGGCCAGCTGCCAGTCGGCAAATTCGGCATTAATGAATGGAACTCCATCTATGGTGCTGCTCAAAGCCTGGTAATCATTTTCTGTTTTAACTCCCTGCAGTAATTCTGAAACAACAGATCCGACCATAAAAATATTTCCGGCCAGCAACCCTTCATCAAGCCCTGGTGCTATTTCGTGGTTGTTTTTTAAGTATTCGATCCAGATCGAGGTGTCAACTATAACTTTCATTTTCTTTTAACTCTGCTTTCCTGAGATTTCTTACTGCATCTTTGTCTATAGCAATTTTGCCCTTTAGCTCCATAAAAGCCTTTAATTTTTTTTGTCGCACTGCTTCCTCAAGCGCTTTTTCTACCGCTTTAGATCGGTTTCCGCTGCCGTAAAGCGCCTCAACTTCACGCACCAGCTGTTCGGAGAGGTTTAATGTGGTCCGCATATACACCATTCCTTTCATAATAAATATACATCAATATCTTATGAATTTCAAGTCTCATGCCCCGCCTGCTTGACATTAAGGTTTTTTTAGAGTACTATTAATGGTGTTGTCAGTAGTATTGTTAAGAAGGGTGGTGTATTGCTATGAGTAATATTATTACTGCAAATGACTTGAAAACCAGGGGTGTTTCTGCAATTGATATGGTTGTGGAAGAATCTGAAGAAGCAGTGGTTACTGTAAGGGGGAAAAACACGTACGTGGTAATCCCGATTGAAAAATATAACTACTACCGGGAATGTGAACTGGAAGCAGCTATAAATGAAACCCGGAAGGAGCTTGAACAGGGCAAATATGTTGCTGAAACAGTAGATGAACATATAAAGAGGATAATTGATGCCTAATATTATCTATACTGATAGCTATAATAAAAAAGCGGCTGCTTTTCTAAAAAAACACCCGGATTTAATAAATCAATATGAAAAAACCTTACGGCTTATGGAGCTTAACCCCGGACACCCGTCACTGAAACTTCATAAACTAAAAGGAAAGCATTCCGACCTTTATGCAGTTTCCATCAATTACAACTACCGAATCAGTTTACTATTCTTGCTCCAGGACGATACAATTGTGCCGGTTTACGTTGGTTCTCATGATGAAGTATATTAAAAAGAGCTTTATCTTTCCGCATACAGATCATTCCTTTATAAATAATCATTTCAAATATCATAAATGAATAATCACTTAATAATATTTAATTATTCCTTTCTTGAACCCTAAGTTCACTTATATTAAAAATTATATTAACAATCAATATTTGAAACCGCCAGGCTGTTGTTTGGCGGGGAGGTTATCGTAGTTATGCTTAAAAGGCTTACTCTATTTTCAGGTAGAGACAGATAATATTTTTGCCGCGTTCTCCTGTTTTGTTGCGAAAAAATTTTATTGAAAAGGGAACCGTTTATTTCTGATACCTGTCTACCCTGGTAGTAAGATATTATTTGAAGGAAGAAGTTCACACATGCTAAGACAGGTATTAGTGGCAGTCCTGGTTTTATCAATGCTTGTTGGGTTGATGGTGGCCGGCTGTCAAGAAGAAGCACCAGAGGTAGAAGAACCGGGAATTGAAAATGACATTGGTGAAGAAAACAACAGTACTGAAAATGAAAACGATGAAGTAGATAACGGCACTGAAAA
>PWYU01000033.1 GCA_003567725.1 Syntrophomonadaceae bacterium
GAATTAGTTTCATTTACCAACTTCAATATAATTGATTTGGGCGTTGCCCGGCCTGGCGGCCGGGACCGGGCTATCCGCTCCGAAGGTTGGCCGGCCGGCGCCGGCCCTCTTACCCTCCCGGATCCTTCGGTTTTTGAGGGAGAAAACAAACAGAGCAGGGTCCGCATGTTTTACATAATAGTACTGTTATCGGAAGTTGCCTGCCGGGGCCAAGGTTTATTTTTCGCTCCCCACCCAGTATGACACCCTATATCAAAAAAGGGTTAAAGGTGACGGCCTGATATTTGATGGTATTATTAACATTTTCCTGGATAAGGGATGGCTTATTTTACTTGCTTATGATATTTTAACGGTGTAATAAAAGTTGCTAAACACATTTAATGATGACATAACAGTTATTAAACATAAAGGATATTAACTATTTGCGAGTAGATAATAATTTTCAAAAACCCAAAAAAACCACATTGCCACCTCTGGTGCTTCTGTTAAGACCCAAACAGTGGAGTAAAAATCTGCTCCTTTTTGCCGGGCTTATTTTTTCATTTAGTATTACAGATGCTCATCTGGTTTACTCTTCCATTCTGGCATTTGTTGCATTCTGCTTGTTATCCAGCTCTGCTTATATTATCAACGACCTCTTCGATGTGGAAGAAGATCGCCTCCATCCCAGGAAAAAATATAGGCCTATTGCTGCCGGAGCGGTTTTGCCAAAGCCTGCTATTTTTATCTCCTTATTTCTCTTGTTATTATCCCTTATCATGGCCTGGCAGCTTAACCTGCTTTTCTTGCTAAGCGCTATTTCCTATTATTTGCTTACAGTAAGCTATTCTATCTGGCTTAAGCATGTTGTTATTATTGATATACTCGCTATAGCCTTTGGTTTTTTTATCAGAGCTTTAGCAGGTGCTTTTGCTGTTGAAGTCAGTATATCACCTTGGTTTTTAATCTGCACTTTACTACTCTCGCTGTTTTTAGCTCTAGCAAAAAGAAGGCAGGAAGCAATTAGTTTGGCTGAAAACGGTAAAAATCACCGCAAAGTGTTGGAACATTACCCTTTAGCTTATGTGGATCAGTTAATATCCATCGTTACCGCTTCGACTATAATTGCATATTCGCTTTATACTTTTACCGATAGCAAAACAGAGCTGTTTATGGCAACCATTCCTTTTGTTGTTTACGGTATTTTTAGGTTTCTTTACCTGGTTTACAAAGAGGAACTAGGGGAAAGCCCCGAAGAATTACTTTTACAGGATAAGCCTCTCATAATTACAATTTTTCTGTGGGTCTTAATAAGTTTAGCTGTCATGGCTTTGGAACATGGAGGTCTGGTGTGAAAATTGACTTGCATGTCCATACCGTTTATTCAGAAGATAGCACACTCCAGTTGGACGATATTATACGAGCTGTAGGAGAAGTAAAATTAGATGGCCTGGCGATAACAGATCACAATGAAATTAAAGGCGCCCAGGCATTACAACAGATTGCACCGTTTCTGGTTATTGTGGGAGAAGAAATAATGACAGCAGATGGCGAAATTACAGGTTATTTTTTGCATGAAAAAATTGAACCAGGCTTACCTTTGATTGACACAATTCAGCATATTAAAGCGCAAGCAGGCCTAATTGCCATTCCTCATCCCTTTGACCGGTTACGATCTTCTGCCCTAAAACACAATAAATTGGATTTAATTACAGGTTATCTTGATCTGGTAGAGGTCTTTAACTCTCGCAATATATTTCAAAAAGACAACCACTTAGCAGAGGTATTTGCAGAAAGGTCAGGGTTCGGTAAAATTGCTGGCAGCGATGCCCATAGCGCTTCTGAGATTGGTTCTGCCTGGATAGAAATAGAAACTTTCTGTGGCGCCGCTGATTTTTTAAACAAAGTCAAAGAAGCAACTTTCACTGCCAGTAAAAGTTCAATTATGGTTCATGTAGAAACAAAAGCTAAAAAAATTATCAACGGCATTGTGAAAAAATAACAAAACAGGCCGTGGTTTTCCCCAGACAAGGAGTTTACGGATGGATACTTTTGGAAATTATAAAAGACAGCTATTTACGAGCTTTGTGATCGGTTTAGCAATTACTGTTGTTTTGCTTGTTTTAGCAGACCTACAAGCAGTTTCTTCAGTCTTCAGGGCAATGGATCTCAGGTATCTTCCTTTAATACTTGCGCTTGCTCCGCTGAACTATATTTTAAGGTTTATCAAATGGAACTACTTTTTAAAAATCAGTGCTATTAATCCAGATCCTTTAGTTAACCGCTACATATTTATGAGTGGGCTAAGTATGACCATCACCCCGGGCAAGGTAGGGGAGCTGTTAAAGTGTTATCTGCTCAAAGAACATGTTGGTGCACCCATCAGCCAGACTTCACCGATTGTCATGGCAGAAAGGGTAACCGACGGCCTCGCCATGGTCATTCTTGGCTTTATCGGCATAATGGCTTTTCCTTATGGCAGGGCGGTAGTGCCCGTAGCAGCAGTCCTATTAGTTTTGCTAGTTGCTCTCTTTCAGTTTGAGACCTTATTTAATCGCTTGCTCTGTTGTTTGGAAAAGTATTCCATCCTAAAAAAAGTTGTTATATTCACCCGTGAGTTTTATCAGAGTGCCAGGCTCTTGCTTTCTCTTCGCAGCCTGCTATTCACTGTTGGTATTGGTGTTATTTCCTGGGGCTTTGAAGGGCTGATTGTATATCTTGCCGTCAAGGCTTTCGGTGGAGAAATTTCTATTCTCGGTTCTTTCTTTGTTATTGCACTTTCCTCCCTAGCCGGGGCCATTTCCTTTCTACCCGGAGGCCTGGGAGTGGCCGAAGGAAGTATTATGACGCTATTAATCTTAGGGGGCATGAGCACACAGGTTGCTGCTGCAACAACCCTGCTTACCCGCTTTTCAACTCTGTGGCTGGGTGTAGCTATAGGTATAATAGGCTTAGTATTTGCGCAAAAAGTATTGAAAGCAAGCTCATAAACTGGCATGTACAATCAAGTGTTTATAAAAGGGGGCGTCACAGATTAAGTTGAAATGTTTAATCACTGGCGGATCGGGATTTCTGGGTATTAATCTCACCAGGTACCTTTTGCAGAAAGGTTACAGCATTAAGGTTTTTGACCTGGCCGATTTCGATTACCCTGAAAAAGAATCAGTCGAATTTATTCAGGGAGATATCAGGGATTACGCCAGTATTTTAAAAGCTGCCGGAGAAGCAGACATAATTGTCCACGCTGCCGCTGCTTTGCCCCTCTATAAAAAAGAAGATATTATTTCTACCGATGTGCAGGGAACAAAAAATATAATGGAGGCAGCGCTGAAGCAAGAAATTAACCGGGTGGTACACATCTCCTCAACTGCGGTTTACGGCATTCCCGATCATCACCCGCTAAACGAAGATGATCCTTTAATCGGCGTTGGCCCATATGGTGAAGCGAAAATAGAGGCAGAAAATGTATGCCTTTATTACAGAAAAAAGGGAATGTGCATACCTGTACTCAGGCCTAAGTCTTTTGTCGGCCCTGAAAGGCTGGGTGTTTTCGCCCTCTTCTACGATTGGGCAAAAGACGGTAAAAATTTTCCCCTACCCGGGAAAGGTGATAACCGCTATCAGCTACTTGATGTTGAAGATCTGTGTCAGGCAATTTGGCTGACCATGACTAAAGATGAAGCGTTTGTTGATAAAACCTTCAACATCGGAGCTAAAGAATTCGCCACCATGAAGAAAGACTTTCAAGCTGTTTTGGATTATGCTGGATTCGGAAAACACATTATTTCTCTACCGGCTGGCCCGCTGGTTTGGAGCTTAAGGCTTTTAGAGGCATTAAAGCTGTCGCCGCTTTATAGATGGGTCTATGAAACTGCCTTTAAGGACTCTTTTGTATCAATCGATAAAGCAGAAAAGCAGCTTGGATTTGCACCTGTATATTCAAACAAAGATGCCTTAATTAGAAACTATAACTGGTACCTGGAAAATGTGCATTCAATTGAACATAGTTCTGGTGTAACCCATCGCGTGCCTTGGAAGCAGGGGGTGTTGAAGTTATGCAAAAAAATATTTTAGTTCAACCATTCATTAGTTGTAATCATAACGGAAAGCTGGTTTTTTGTGGGTTGCTTCTTCTAAGTTATTTACTCGTTATGTCTAATATTAGTTTTAGTAGCTTCAAGGATACGCACTACTTATTTTCTATTCAACAAGGGTTTTATTCAAGAGCTTTGGTAGGGTCAATAATTCAATTGCTCGTTCCAAACCACTACAATTCTGTTCTACTGATCCATGCAATTCAAGGTTTCTTTACCTTAATGATAGCAACTTCATTTTCTCTATTAGGTTATTACTATTGGAAGGCACAAAAAACCAGCACCTCCTTATTAATTGCACTAGCTTTTATTACTGCTCCTGGAACAATACAATTCTTTGCCCGTGACAGTGGCAGGTTTGACCAAATAGGCTACATTGTTGTCATCGTTGCTTTGTTGTTGATGTTTATGATAAAGCGTAAATGGCATTGGCTTGTTATTGTGCCTATTTCTATACTTTTGGTTTTACTTCATGAAGCATTGTTATTGCTGGCAGCACCTGTATTAGTTGCCGCCTCATTGATGATGTATCTCAATAATGGAAATAAAATAAATGATGCTTTTAAAGCCATATTTCTTTCTTCTATGACATTAATGCCTGCAACTATAATTGCAATATACATACTTACAATACTCAGGCTTGATTATGATCCTAATGTTTTTAATGAAACTTTCTTATACTTGGATAAGACAACCAATTACTCGATTAGTAAAGGCTCTTTGATGGTTCAATATAGGTCTATGGAGGATAACATATTTCATACATTTAATGCGATTACTTCATTATCAAGATTGCTAAACTTATTCTTGGCTTTTATTGCATTATTACCTTCCGGTATAGTGGCATTTTATTTTCTTCTTCATACCATGGGAGGGCTTAAGCGAAAACAGTTTAATTATAGCATTTATAATAGCTTAATTAAATTAACTATACTAATGTACTGTTTCGCACCAATTATGCTTTGCTTCATTGGCCATGATTACCCACGATGGGTGGCTGCAATTGTAACAAATCTATTTATACTGGCTATATTTGCTGCTGTAAATAGACCTCTTGATCAAAAAAATGCACAAAACAGTAGTTATTTTCCGTTTTCGAAACATTATTTATATATAATAATTATCTTATCTCTTGTCCTTGGCCCAATTTCTGCGACTTCTCCACCGGACGCTTTAAGAAGGATTGCATCAATTACTCTTCATATAGTAAAAATGTTAATTTAAAATCTATTTTGGGTGGCACAAAAATATTGGTAATACATGGTTGTCACCCAAAAATATGCTACTAGCTACCAACCGTAACACCCACAGGCCACCTTTTGCGAAAAAAGTCGGTTGAGAAAGCGCAAAAGACGAGACAAAGAAAGGGCAGCCGCCCCGTTTCTTTGCAGGTAGCGGTGCACTGAGCTGAAATTGTAGGCCATTACCTTTAAATTGTCCCAAATCCTGGCCCTGATTAAGCCTCTTACCGGTAGTTCGTCAACGCGGTAACGTCGTTGCAGGACTGAGGGCACACCTTCGACCCCGGCCCGGAAATCTCCTAAGGCCTGATGCTCGGCAGTGCCGAGCCGCGTTCGGTAGACGGCAATCGTGAGCTGCTTGTCAGTAAAGGTAACCAGATTGCTTTTAGCCTGTTCTTTGATCATACAGCGCTCTTTAAGCGGACAACTCGCACAGTTTTCTTTAGCAAACCTGGCCTTGTATGTCTCCTTTTCGCGGTCTATTTCTGCGTTTATTGGAACACTACCGCCGGGACAAGCTAGGATTAACTCTGTTTCCGGGTCGATCACGAACTGATCTGCGTCTAGCTTTTCTTCAGCAACGAGCGACCGTTTAGAGCAGTTCAGTTACACTGTGTCCCACGTTATCAAGATTTCGATTCTGATGCTAAAAGCGCCAGAAATTCTTCCACCAGCCGTGGGTCGAACTGGGTGCCGGCGCAGCGCTTCAGCTCTTCTAA
>PWYU01000082.1 GCA_003567725.1 Syntrophomonadaceae bacterium
AAAGGCAGTTGATTATAGCGCTCCGCTGCTGCCTTCTCTGGTCAGCGCTGCTTTGTACCGGGCTTCACTTCTGGCAGAAAAGGAAAGACGATTAGATTTTGAACAATGCCGGGAAGCCCTTAAGCGGCTTATGGCCAGGGACGAGATTTTGACAGCAAGGAATAAAAAAAAGCAAAAAAAGCAAAAAACGCAAAAAACGCAAAAAACAGCTTATGTTAATGTCAGGCCCTTTATATTTGAAGCTTATTTCAGTCAAACGCAGGCGCCTTGCTCTTTAGAGCTAAAGATGCTTCTGCAAACAGGCAACCGGGGCGGGGTTTCGCCATTTTTTATTATTGAAAGCCTTGAAAAAGAAATTAACAGTAGAAACAGCCATAAAGCACAATGGGAATTGCACCGGGAAAGATTGTATCAGGGAGATAGTCAATTCCTGCAGCCTGTGTCTGAAGGGATGTGAGTAGTTATTGATAAAAAAATAATAGTTAATTGTGATAACCGGGCTACCCGGGTAGCCCTGCTGGAAAAAGGCAAGTTAGTCGAGATGGATATTGAAAGACCACTGCAATACCGCGTTGTAGGTAATCTTTATAAAGGTATTGTGGCCAATGTTTTACCGGGTATGCAGGCCGCTTTTATCGATATCGGTCTGGAAAAAAACGCATTTTTATATGTCGACGATGTTTTCACTGATGAATCAGAAGAAAGCCCCCCACCGGCCCGGATATCTATAGAAAAATTGCTCAGGGCAGGGGAAGAAATCATGGTCCAGGTTATCAAAGAGCCTTTTGGTAGTAAAGGAGCCCGGGTCACCGGTGAGATAACCATTCCCGGCCGCTACCTGGTCCTGGTTCCCGGAGCTGACTACATCGGTGTCTCAAAACGGATTGAAAGCCAGACTGAAAGGGAAAGGTTGCGGCGGGAAGTCGAAAAATTGAAACCCAAAGAACTTGGTTTGATTGTTCGCACTGTTGCTGAAGGAGTAGATATAGAAATTATGAAGCAGGACCTGCAGTTTCTGGTCCAGCTCTGGAACAGGATTTTAACGCGCTTTCAACAAAAAGCAGCTCCGGCAATTCTTTACCAGGATTTATCTTTAACCTGCAGGATAGCGCGTGATCTATTTGTTGAGGAATTTAGCAGTTTTCTGGTTGATGATGAGCACGAATATGATAAAGTGCGGGAGATTGTCGAATATATTTCGCCCCACCTGAAATCAAAAGTTAAGCATTATAAAGAGAAAGAACCAATTTTTGAACGCTATGGAGTGGAAAAAGAGCTCGAAAAAGCCCTTTCACGCCAGGTTTGGCTAAAAAGCGGCGGTTATCTGGTTTTTGATGAAACTGAAGCTTTAACCGTAGTGGATGTAAATACGGGGCGCTATATCGGTCGCCGCAATTTGGCCGATACAATTTTGAAAACCAACCTGGAAGCGGCGGAAGAAATTGCCCGTCAGGTGCGTCTGCGCGATATTGGCGGTATTATTATTATCGATTTTATTGATATGAGTTTGGAAGAGCACCGCCGTAAAGTAATTGACCGGTTAAATATTTCTATCAAGAACGACCGGACTAAGACATATATCCTTGGCCTTACCAATTTGGGCTTAGTTGAGATGACCAGGAAAAAAGTCCGCCAGGATTTGTCTGAATATCTTCAGCAGCCATGCCCTTACTGCAGTGGTTCGGGTAAAGTTCTTACGCCCCTGGTAGTCAGCACACGGATTGAAAGTGAATTAATAAACCAGCTGCGGGAAGAAAAAAGCGAAGCGGTGCTGGTTGAAATGCACCATGAAGTGGCCGCAATTATCATTGGCAGCGGTGGAGGCAACTTAAAAAAACTTGAAGAAGAATTAAACCGGCGGATATTTATTCGGGGCGCTGAAGATGTCCATGTTGAACAATACCGGATTGTTGCCCGGGGGAGCCAGAAAAAAATACAGGACCTGGCATTGCCGGTCAAGGTAGGAGAGGTTAAAGAACTTGTCATTGAGGAACCTCATTCAGCCAATCCCAGTCACGGTATTGCCCGGATACACGGATTTGTGATCAATATTGAAAATGCCGGCGATAAGGTTGGGGAGAAGGTTGACGTTGAAATCAAAGATGTGAACCGCACTTTTGCCCGCGGGATTGTGAAGTAAGGAAAACTGGTTTCAGGTTCTAAAAAATCAATATAAGATAAGGATCAGGCTTCCCTGCCCTGGGAATGGATAAATCAGTAAGGCCCTGAATAAAACATTTAACGTCCTTTTTAAGGGCGTTTTTTATTATTTCTACTTCCGTATCAACTCAGCCCTGTTTAGGGCTTCCTGTATAACCCGAAAAAGCCCGTTAAATAAGGCTTTTCAGCCATTCTTATGCTCTAATAAGTGCAAGGGAAACCCTCACAGAACTTCTAAATTTTGCACTTGAGGTGAGACCATTATATCGAAAAGTAGAACAACGAACCATTGATGACTTTATCCTACCCTTCGGAGGCGCGCTTTCGGCTGACACCGCTGGGTGATGAAAGCCGCGCGGTGCCCGGTTTCCTGTTGTCCAACCCGCTCCAGGCTTCTCTTCACCGGCATTTCCAGGTCTGCTCTTTATGCTCGCTTCAGTTTTCTTCAGCAGGTTTTACTGGATCATCACAGCACAGGCTGCATAATTAACTAATTCCGATAATAATAACGGATCAAATAAAAAACGGCCAGGCCGGCTAAAAAACCGTAAGCCATGTTAAAAATGACTGATAGAACCACGGTTACGGTCAGGGGGATATATTCCCATCCCCACCTAACGGTTTTGATAAATTTTATTAATTCTATCCCCACCAAAAGCAGCATCGCTCCAATAACAGCTTCAGGGAAATTAGCAAATACTAGTGCAGCTAAACCGGCCAGGAACAGCCCGGTAATAATTTCAATGAGGCCGATTGAAATATTCCCTCCCCCTGTTCTTGCTCCAAAATAATGTTTGGCAGCCAGTCCGCCCGCACCATGGCAAATTGGCATTCCTCCGAGAAAAGGTAATCCCAGATTAATCAAGCCAATACTCAGAGACAGGGTTCTGGGTTTAACATTTTGATCTGGCCAGTAAGTTTTCAAAAGGGAGGACGTAGATAATACGGCATTGGTGGCTGTCAGAGGGATTTGGGCAAAGCCGCCTAAAAGCATTGCCGGCCAAAGATCTCTCAAGTCAAATGTTGTCAGGGCCGGTAAAGAAAAGCCAATCAGGCTTTGTTCAGATGGAAAGCCCCGGTAAAGGGAAATGGCAATGCCAAGGGCCATGATCATTAACATAGCAGGGATGTAACGATTGTGCCTGAATAAAAGGGCTGCCAAAAGGGCAATAGCTCCCAGTAACCACCAGGTGGATATTAAATTAATTGCCTGAATGGCCAGCATAACGCCCAGTGCTACCTGAATCCCCCTTACTACCGGATGGGGAGTATAGTGGGCAATTAACTCAATTACCCCGGTAACGGAGAATAAGACCCAGGTAATACCCATGGCAAACCCGGAAGCATAGATCAATGAAGGATCCCAGGTTTGGGCGATGGCTATGGCGGCCAAGACTTTCATTGGTTCTATAGGTATGGGCAGTTTGAAAACAAACCCGGTGAGCACGCTGATTATCCCCACGGTTATGAGAAGGGCGGCTGGATCTAAACCGCAGACAACAATGTACCCGGCGGCTAAGGGGATCAAGGTTCCGAAATCACCCATAGCGCCTGATAGTTCGCGGATGCTAAACTTGTTGCCATTAGTACTGTTCAAGATTTAAGAAATCACCTTGCCTTCAACATATAAACGGGTTTTCTCGTGATCAGGTTCAGAAAAGATTTTTTCAGTGCTGCCCATCTCCACAATGGCGCCTTGATCGATAAAAATTACTTGATCGGCAATACGCCGGGCCTGAAATACATTATGGGTGACTATAACGACGGTAATTGATTTTTCCCGGTTTAAGGTGGCGATCATATTTTCAATCAGTTCGATATTAAAAGGGTCCAGGTTGGCGGTCGGTTCATCCAGCAAGAGCAGCTCCGGATCAAAAGCAACAGCACGGGCGATGGCCACTCTTTGGGCTTCTCCTCCAGAAAGAGTTTCAGCCCGGCGTTTTGCCAGATCTCGCAGGCCTAACCAGTCGATAAGTTTAGCGACCCGGCCGTTAGTTTCATCGCGGCTATAGCCCCTGGCCTTTAAACCGTAAGCGATATTATTCCATACACTGTCACTGAACAGTATAGTTTTTTGAAAAACCATGCCCATTTTACGCTGGATACTGATTATGTCCCGGTTATTAATTGCAACTGTTTCGCCGTGAAAGTAGTAGTTTCCAGTACTTGGGGGCGTGAGCAGATTGATGATCCGTAAAAGAGTGCTTTTACCGGCGCCACTTGGCCCGATAATTCCATAGATCTGGCCTTTTCTTAGCTCCAATTTATCGATCTTTAAAATTTCCCGGTCGTATGCTTTCTTTATTCTTTCCAATTCTACGATTACATTGTTTTGAGGGCTGTAATCTTTAATAGTTCCGTCCCCCATTCTGTGTAATTTTAAAGGGCTGCTCTGTAACCCTGAGAAACTATTTTCACCTCGCGCAGCGTAGGCCGAAGAAAAGACGATGGAACCGTCCCCGTGGCTTAGCGGGATAGGCCTGAGTAGTTACGTTTTAGATATCTTTTCTCCCGCATAAAATCTTATCTGTGCATATAAGTCCGGCTTCAAGGATTCTATTATAGCAAAAAAAATCGCAGTTTCTCGTTTGGAAATGCGATCGCCCGTTTTAATCATTAACCTTCTTTCCACAACGGGAGGCGCGGCCGTTTCCAACCGGACCCTATCGTCTATTTACCTTAGTAGAATAATAAACCTTAGTATAAATAGATCGAAGGTGTATTATATTAAATTGTGATTACGTGCATTTTATAACAAGCCAGTTGAATCGTCAAGTGTTAAAATGGCAAAAAGAAATCAGGTTAGCTGTAAAGTTTTAAAAGGTTTTGAGAAATCAAGTAAAGCAGTGTTTCTAAAAAGCTCAATTTGATTGACAAAGGCCTGTACGCGTGTTAAACTCAGCAATAGATTGAAAACCGCACGAAGATGGTCTGAAATGCCCCGTAAAACTCGGGCTACCTGATTCGGCGAGTCCTTACAGGGGGTTTGTTTATGTACGCAATAATTGAAACCGGCGGCAAGCAGTACCGTGTTGAAGAAGGGTCCAGTATTCGCGTGGAAAAGTTGCCGGCGGAAAAAGGCGAAACGGTCAAATTCGATCGAGTATTAATGTGCAAAAACGATGAAGAAGTAAAGCTGGGTAATCCCTACCTGGATAATTACCAGGTTGAGGGAAAGGTGGTTAGCAACGGACGTGGCCGTAAAATCACGGTTTATAAATATAAGCCGAAGAAAAATTACAGCCGCAAAAAGGGCCACCGTCAGCCCTACAGCGATGTTCTTATAGAAAAAATTAGCGGTTGATAATTATTGATAATTATGGCAGGCATGAAAGTGAGGGGTCATAAATGGCTCATAAAAAAGGGGTAGGAAGTTCACGCAATGGGCGTGATAGCAACGCGAAACGATTAGGCGTGAAGCGCTACGGCGGCCAGGTGGTTAAAGCCGGAAGCATAATTGTTCGCCAGAGAGGAACAAAATTCCATCCGGGCATTAACGTCGGTATAGGTGGAGACGATACCCTGTTTGCCAAAGCAGATGGACGCGTGGTATTTGAGCACAATAATCGTGCCAAGAAGCAGGTTAGTATAATGCCGTTAGAAGGTGCAGCTGTTAACTAGTTTAAAATGTCCGGGTAAACCCGGACTTTTCTTTATGGTATCCGTTATATAACTGGCAGCGTTGCAGGTGATCATAGTCTGATGTTCGTGGATGAATTAGAGCTTGTGGTCCGTGGAGGCCGAGGTGGAAATGGCGCAGTTTCCTTTCGAAGGGAAAAGTATGTTCCGAGAGGTGGACCTGACGGTGGGGATGGAGGAGACGGAGGCAGTGTTTATTTGTGGGCCGATTCTTCCAAACATAGTTTTCTCGATTTAAGTTACAGGCGCATACTAAAAGCCGATGACGGAGTGCAAGGCAGGAAAAAAAACCAGCACGGTGCCAGGGGTAAAGACTTATTGGTTTCTGTTCCACCGGGTACAGTGGTTCGCAATGAAAATGGGAATGTCCTGGCTGATTTGAATTCTCCCGGGCAGAAGCTGCCTGTTGCCAGGGGCGGAAAGGGAGGCAAGGGCAATGCCCGCTTTGCCTCATCGAGGCGCCGGGTTCCGAGGTTGGCGGAAAAAGGCCTTCCGGGCGAAGAAAAAACGATCAAGCTTGAATTAAAAGTTATTGCCCAGGTTGGAATAGTCGGTTTTCCTAATGCAGGTAAATCAACTTTTTTGAGTAGGATAAGTGCTGCAAAGCCTAAAGTTGACTCTTATCCCTTCACTACCCTTGCTCCCAACTTGGGGATAGTAAAAGTTGGTGATGAGGGTAGTTTTATTGTTGCTGATTTGCCAGGTTTAATTGAGGGTGCTCACCGGGGAGCGGGCCTGGGCCATCAATTTTTAAGGCATGTAGAAAGGAATCTGCTTCTATTATTTTTAATCGATCTAACGCCGGAGATGGACCCTGATCCCGGCAAAGCTTATCGGTTATTAATAAATGAGTTGAAAGCTTACAATCCTAAGCTATTAGATTACCCAAGAGTTGTTGCGGGCAATAAACTGGACCTTACCGGAGCTGATAAGCAGTTTGCGAAGCTGCGCTATGAGATCGAAAAGGTGGAAAATGAGAATATTCCTGCCATGGCTATTTCTGCTGCCACCGGAGATGGGCTTGATGCTTTGACCCGGCGACTGTATGAGCTGGTAAACGAATTGGCCAAAGAAGAAAGTGTTGCAAAAGCACCGGTAGAAGTCCTGTTAGAAGAAATTCCAGTAGAGCAGCCTTTAAAGATCACGGTTTCTGAGGGGATTTATTGGGTTAGCGGAACAGCGATAGAAAGAATGGCGGCAAAAACTGATTTTGATAATGAAGAAGCTTTGCATCGTTTTCAAGATTATGCCCGAAAAATTGGCTTGGATAGAGAATTAAAGCAAAAAGGAATTAAAGAAGGAGATACTGTGCGTATAGGAAGCGAAGAATTTTTTTACTACGAGTAAATAATAAAAGGAGTTGCCTTTATTGTTATTTTTCCACAAAAATGGCAATGCTGCTGCTATAAGTATCGGGCTAATGGGCGGCACTTTTGATCCCATCCATATGGGCCACCTGGTAACCGCTGAAGAGGCAAGGCAGCAATTTGATCTCGACTATGTAGTTTTTGTACCCACCGGTAATCCACCTCATAAAGAAAAAGAAATAATATCCTTACCGGAGCATCGTCATCTGATGACTTCCCTTGCTGTTATGTCCAATCCTTATTTTTTTGTTTCCACAGTGGAAATCAGCTCCGAAAGTCCTACTTTTACCATTGATACGGTCAGACATTTTTCTGGCAATGAAAAAGAAGGGCCGGAAATATTCTTTATTACCGGCGCTGATGCTATCTTAGAAATATTTAGCTGGAAAGACTACGAAGATCTGCTGAGATTATGCACATTTATTGCTGTTTCCAGGCCTGGTTATTCACTGGATCGATTTCGTGAAACCCTGGATCAAGTTTGCCCCGATATGATTAACAAGGTTCATCTTCTGGAAATACCCGCTCTGGCAGTATCTTCAACTTATATCAGAGAACGGGTAGCCCTTGGTAAAACCATAAAGTATTTAACCCCGGAACCGGTTGAGCAGTATATTAAGAAGCATGGTCTTTATCATACCGGTTAATGAGCAATGGTAGTATTGACCCGAAAATGGGTTATAATATAAACGGAGGTGTTTGTTAAATGGTAAAAACTCTTTATGTAGGAAACATTCCCTGGAGTACCAAAGAAGGTGATTTAGAAAAGTTTTTTGCTGAGCATGGAGAAGTGTTGGATTGTCGTATAATAACCGAAAGGGCAACGGGGCGTTCACGTGGCTATGGTTTTGTAGAGGTGAATGAAAACCAGATGGAAGACATTATGGAGAAAACAAATGGTGCCGAGCTGGAAGGACGGAAACTGGTCGTTAACGAGGCAAAGCCGCGCGAGCAGTAGCCGATGGATTTATCATTTATTCTTATTATTTGAAAGACTGGACTGGTTAATTTCATTGAGGCTTTGAAAAACATTGTAAAAGAGCCGGGATTATTCTATGCAACCTGACCGCTACATAACAATAATGAGGGAAAAACTTGATCGAGAATTATTTGCCCATTCCCTGGGCGTAGCAGATGCTGCAGCCGATCTGGCTGAACAGTACGGGGCTGAGAGAGATAAGGCTTATCTTGCAGGTGTAATCCATGATTATGGTAAACGTTTTAACGGACAGGAACTGTTAAACCTGGCTCAGGAGATGGATATAGCGCTGGACCGGATTACCCGTCAGGAATCTCGCCTGCTTCATGCGCCGGTAGGGGCCGCTTTAATAAAAAAGGAATTACAGATCAATGATCCGGATATCTTATCGGCGGTGGCGAATCATACCATTGGCCGTTCTGGTATGAGCCAGTTGGAAAAAATAGTCTACCTGGCTGACTATATAGAAAAAGGCAGGGATTTCCCCGCTGTATACAGGATCAGGGAGGCGGCTTCTGAAGATCTAGAGCAGGCCCTGCTGGAAGCAGTTGAATTTGCCATAAGATCGGTTTTAGATAGGGAGCTTTTACTTCATCCAAGATCTATTGCTTTTCGCAACGAGCTTTTAGAACTGCAGAGAGGTAAAATGAGCAACCTTTCCGATAAACTGAACTGATAACTTATTTACTAGAGGAAAATATCAATATGACCAATGATTTTAATACGGAGGTGATTTTATTTGACACGGGAACCAGTGAACGGCTCCCGGGAATTGGCTTCGAAGATCATCAAACTGGCAGCGGAAAAGAAAACACATGATTTACGGTTGCTGGAAGTTGGTAAAGTATCGATTCTTGCTGATTATTTTATAATCGGAACCGGGGCTACAGCAGTTCAAGTCCATGCTATTTGTGACCATCTAATAGAAAACCTGAAAAAAGCGGGCTATTTTGTTTTGAGAATTGAAGGTTACCGTGAAGGTTGGTGGGTTGTCCTTGATTATGGTGCCGTAGTAATTCATATCTTTCAACCGGAATCGAGGGAGTTTTATGACCTTGAAAGGCTCTGGGCGGATGCCCCTCAGTTGGATTTAGCAGAGGAAGACAGCGCTTCTTTTTTTACAAATAAAGCTACTGATTAAGAAGTAGATCACAGTACTTACAGTCAGCAGGTGGAATCATGAAAAAAAATGCCCTAAAAGAAGCTGCTTTGAAAAAAGCCACTGAGAAGTTAAACCCGGCCGGTGAAAAGTATTTAAGCCTTTCCCTGGCTGCGACCGCTGAACTGGCCAGTCTAAATAATCTGGCCGGCCGTTTCGTTGAATTAGCCGCGCTTGAGGTTGAAATTATCCCGGAGCGCTACCAGCGCAGTATTGGTAGTATAGGCTTTGAGGGTCAAAAAAATCTGCTTTCCGCTTCGGTCGGTATTGTTGGAGCAGGAGGACTGGGTGGCTTTGTTTTAGAGCTGCTGGCCAGGATGGGTGTGGGTAAGCTGGTGATTATAGACGGGGATAATTTTTCTGAAAGCAATCTCAACCGCCAGCTGCTGGCTACTGAAGCAGCAATGGAGAAATCGAAAACGGGTCAGGCCGCGAAGAGAATAATGGAGATTAACAGTTCACTGGAGGTCGATGTTTACCATTGCCGGGGAGAACGCTCCAATATGGAAACAATTTTTTCAGATTGCAACCTGGTTATCGATTGCCTTGACAATTTGCCTTCTCGCTTTGATCTGGAAGCAGTATGCGGGCACTTAAACATAACCATGATTCACGGGGCTATTGCCGGTTTTATAGGTCAACTTGCTGTGATCAGGCCACAGCAGCCTGTGCTTTCAAATATTTATGGGGCAATAAATAATAGCGGAGCCAGGCAGGGGATAGAAGTACAGCTTGGCAATCCTGCTTTTACACCGGCCATGCTGGGCTCTTATCAGGTTGCTGAAGCGATTAAATGGCTGGCAGGTTTGGAAGGAATTCTACCTTCAGGCAAGATGATGATTATTGATATGCAGTCCGGCAGTTCTTACCTGGTGGATATCAATGGTTAACAAAGCCCTGGTTTAAGCAGGATGGCAAAATTTAGAAGCTGCCTGCTATTGACAAGCATTTGCACCATGCATATAATGATAAATGTACTCGAGGTGCCCAATATTATTCGATGAAGGGAAGCAGTAAGCAAAAATGTTTTTTAGAGAGCCGGGGGCTGCTGAAACCCGGTAAACAGAATTGCTGAACTCGTCCTGGAGAAGCAGTGGTGAAACAAGTTAACCATTGTCGTAATACCGGCGATAACGGTTTGAGCGGGTAACAGACGGGGGGCTGTGGCGCAGTGGGAGCGCGCTTCCTTGGCATGGAAGAGGCCGCGGGTTCAACTCCCGCCAGCTCCACCATTTATTCACCAATAAGGGTGGTACCGCGGGTATAATTCCGTCCCTTAAGAGGGCGGATTTTTTTATTTAATATGGGGGTATAGTGATGAACAGTTATAATGCAACAGCAATCGAAGAAAAATGGCAGAAATTATGGGAGGAACAAGATTCCTATCGTTCCAGGGTAGACAGCTCGAAAACAAAGTATTATGTTTTGGAAATGTTTCCTTACCCCTCCGGCAAACTACACATGGGTCATATGCGAGTTTATTCTATTGGCGATGTCCTGGCCCGTTACCTGCGGATGCGCGACTATAACGTCATCCACCCCATGGGATGGGATGCATTTGGCTTACCCGCAGAAAATGCCGCTATTGAGAACAATGTAAACCCTGCAGAGTGGACTGCCCGTAATATTGAGCACATGAAAAAACAGCAAAACAGGCTGGGGGTAAGCTATGACTGGCACCGGGAAGTTAACACCTCTTCGCCTGATTATTATCGCTGGTCTCAGTGGCTTTTTTTATTGATGTATAAGCGGGGCCTGGCTTATAAGAAAAAATCTGATGTTAACTGGTGCGAAACCTGTGCAACGGTCCTGGCTAATGAACAGGTGGAAAAAGGTTTGTGCTGGCGATGTTCAAACGAGGTTGAAACAAGAGATCTGGAACAATGGTTTTTACGGATTACTGATTATGCTGAAAGACTGCTAAACGATCTGGAAGAACTTAACGGTTGGCCTGAACGGGTTAAATTAATGCAAAAGAATTGGATTGGCCGCAGTGAAGGCGCTGAAATTGCCTTCCGGGTCAAAGATTTTCCGGAAAAAGAAATCCGCACTTTTACTACCCGTCCCGATACCCTCTATGGTGTTACTTATATGGTTCTAGCCCCTGAACATCCTCTGGTTAAGACCATGGTGGAAGGTACAGAGCGGGAAAAAGCAGTATTGGACTTTGTGGCTAAAACCAGGCAGGAAAGCGAGATTGACCGGACTTCTGAGGAGACACCTAAAATCGGGCTTTTTACCGGTCGTAATGCTATAAATCCAATAAACGGGGAAGAAGTCCCAATCCTGGTTGGTAATTATGTCTTAATGGCTTATGGAACCGGTGCGGTTATGGGCGTTCCGGCTCACGACCACAGAGATTTTGCATTCGCCAAAAAATATGATCTGCCAATTAAAGCAGTCATTCAACCTCATGACCAGGAGATTTTACAAGGGGAAACAATGCAGGAAGCTTACGTGGACGAAGGTTATATGATTAATTCCGGTACTTTTAACGGCACGGAAAGCAAAGAAGGCATAAAGAAAGTTACCGAATATCTGCAACAGCAGGATCTGGGTCAATTCCGAGTTACTTACCGTATTCGGGACTGGCTGATCTCCCGCCAGCGCTACTGGGGTGGGCCAATACCAATTATTTACTGCGATCACTGCGGGACTGTTCCGGTGCCGGAATCAGATTTGCCGGTAGAATTGCCCCTGGAGGTAGAATTGTCGGGTAACCGTGTTCCCAGCCTGGCTCATTATCCCGATTTTGTAAATACAAAATGCCCCGAATGTGGTGGAGATGCGAGCAGGGAAACGGATACGATGGACACCTTTATCTGTTCATCCTGGTATTTCCTGCGCTTTACCAGCCCGAATTGTGATCATGCTCCTTTTGATCCCGACGATGCTGATTATTGGATGCCGGTGGATCAATATATCGGTGGGATTGAACATGCTGTTTTGCACCTGCTTTATGCTCGCTTTTTTACAAAAGTTCTCTATGACGCAGAAATGACTGAAGAAAATGAGCCTTTTAAGAGGCTATTAGCCCAGGGTATGGTTTACAAGGACGGAGCAAAAATGTCTAAATCAAAAGGCAATGTGGTAACACCCGATGAAATTGTGGAGCGCTACGGGGCAGATACGGGAAGGTTGTTTATCCTTTTTGCTTCACCTCCGGAAAAAGATCTTGACTGGAATGATCAGGGTGTTGAAGGTTGTCATCGCTTTTTAAGGAGGGTCTGGCGCCTGGTTACCGACAGTGTAGAAGAAATTGCAGCTGGATCAGGCTCAAATGAGCAGGGAGAAGAAGAAGCCAATCTGCTGCGCAGCCTGCATGCGGCGATCAAAAAAGTTAGTTTTGATATAGAAGAGAGGTTTAATTTTAATACAGCTATCAGTGCTATTATGGAGCTGGTTAATGCCATATACACCTATCGTCAGTCTGTGGATAAAGACAACTATAACCGAACTATTCTGCGTGATGCTCTTGAAAAGACAGTTACTCTTTTAGCTCCCTTTGCTCCGCATCTGGCAGAAGAATCGTGGGAGCTGCTGGGTGGCGATGGCAGTGTCCATCGTCAGTGCTGGCCGATTTATGAGCCAAAAATGTTGGAGGTAGATCAGGTTGAAGTGGTTATTCAAATCAATGGCAAAGTGCGCGGCAGAATTAATGTACCCGCAGACTGTGCTGAAGAACAGCTAATTGAAGAAGCGCGTAACAATGATCGGGTTGGCGAGCTTTTAACCGGCAAGGAAATAAATAAGGTTATTACCGTTCCAAATAAACTGGTGAATATCGTAGTCCGCTGATAATGATATAATTTTGTAAAATACCGTAAATTTGACCTTTTACCTTGACAGATCTATATTCAGGTTTTATAATATAATAGTAAATAGAATATTACTTGCTTGTAAGCCTCGGGATTTCTGCATAACTCATTTGTTGACACGTTTCGATCTAAGGTAACCGGCAGTTAAGCTGTTTACTATTTTCCCGGTTTATAAAACCTGAAAGGAGGAAATGCATAATGGCAGAAGAAGAAAAAAAAGCAAAAACAGGTGGAAGTGGTGAAGCTGTATTAAAACCGGATCCATCAAAAGAAGGAGACAGTATTAGAATATCCTCAGATGTAATTGCGGTAATAGCCAGTATTATATCCAGTGATATTCCTGGTATAGTTGGCATGAGCGGAGGTGTAGTCGGTGGAATTGCCGAACGATTAGGCCGCCGTGACATGACCAAGGGTATTAAAGTAGAAGTCAATGAAGATAAAGTAAGTATAGATTTAAATGTTATTGTAGAATATGGTAAATCTATAGTAGAATCTACCGACAAACTGAAAAAAGAAATACGCAATAATGTCGAAAAGACAACCGGTTTGAAAGTGGAAGCTATAAACATCAATGTTCAGGGGATAAACGTCCCTGAAGAAGAAAGCGAAGAGCAAGAGCCAGAAAAGAAGTAGCCTTGCTTAAGCTTTGATTAAACTAATTTATAAAAAGGTCCCGGTAAACCGATTCAGGATTGCCGGGACCTTTTTATGACCTGCAACCCTAATTTAGCCTAATCAATGCTGCTGTTATTGAATGTATTAAAAAAATCTTTTCTGCTCAGCCTTAAAAATCACAAAGAATTTTTTTAAATACAAATTTAAAAAAGCAGGGGAAGGGCGGAAACAGGTAGAATAATTTATCATTTAATATACTAGACAGGGGATGGTCGCTAATTGGAAGCAATGACGGCACTACGCGAAAAAATCATTTTGGGAGTCCTTATCCTTCTATTAATTATCGGAGGAGGTTGGCGCATGCTGCATCTTAACCGGACTTCCAAACCAGAGCTGATGCAAGTAGATCAAATCGAAATGGAAGATCAGCTGGCAGAGGAGCCAGTTCTGATCTCGGTTCACCTTGTAGGTGCTGTTAACATGCCGGGAGTTTACCATTTGCCGGAAGGCTCCAGGGTATATGAGCTTTTAGAAATGGGCGGGGGATTTACTGAAGAAGCTGACAGGGAAAGCTTGAATCAGGCCAGGCCTTTGTTTGATGGAGAACAGGTATTTGTTAATAAATGCGGATCAGAACAGCCGGTGCAAGAAGCTAATACAGGATTAATTAACATTAATAGAGCCACGGCTAATGAGTTAACCGCTTTACCCGGGATAGGGGAAGTGCGGGCGGCACAGATTGTTGAATTTCGAGAAAAAAACGGTTATTTTAAAGCACCTGAAGATTTAATGGATGTAAGCGGTATCGGGCAGGCTACTTATGATGCTATTGTAGAACAGATTACAATTTATTAATGTTCCAGTGAAAAGTAAGCAGCCTGGCCATGACAATCTTTTAAGATTAATGTTTTAGCTTTTTTTAAACTTGTCAAAATGTAATGGAGTTTTGTAATGAGAACCTATGATCTTATTCTAAAAAAGCGCAATGGTTACTCTTTGAGCAAAATTGAAATCGAGTATTTGATGACCGGTTATTTAGAGGGAACGATCCCGGATTACCAGGTAGCAGCACTTATAATGGCAATTTATTTTCAGGGTATGAGTGATCAGGAAATTTTTGCTTTAACCCGGACGATTGCTGAATCAGGAGAGAATATAAGTCTTGAAGAAATACCCGGTTTAAAAGTAGATAAGCACAGCACCGGTGGTGTAGGTGATACTACAACCCTGGTTTTAGCGCCTCTGGTTGCTGCGGCAGGAGTCCCGGTGACAAAGCTATCAGGTCGCGGCCTTGGTCACACCGGTGGGACTCTTGACAAGCTTGAATCAATTGAAGGTTTCGAAACAGGCTTTTCGAAGAGAGCACTTGTTGAAAAAGTTAAAAAAACCGGTTTGGTTGTTGCTGCCCAGAGCTCTGATCTGGTTCCGGCCGATCAAAAGTTGTATGCCTTACGAGATGTAACCGCAACAGTGGACAGCATTCCTCTGATTGCAGCCAGTATAATGGGGAAAAAGCTGGCTATCGGTAATGATGCCCTGGTTTTAGATGTTAAAACAGGCACGGGTGCATTTATGAAAGAGCAAAAAGAAGCTATTAAGCTGGCCAGAATTATGACTGCTCTAGGTCAGGAAGCCGGGCGTGATACAGTGGCTGTGATTAGCAGGATGGATCAGCCGCTTGGTAAAGCGATAGGAAATTCCCTTGAAGTCAAAGAAGCTATCCTAACCTTGCGAGGTCAAGGCCCTCAGGATCTGAAAGAACTATGCTTGCTGCTGGGCGGGTGGATGGTTTATTTAGGAGGAAAAACAAAAGATCCCGCCCAGGGTAGAAAAGATTTAGTCAGGCTAATTGAGAACGGTGCCGCGTTAAATAAATTTAGGGAAATGGTTGAAAATCAGGGCGGTAATAAAAACGTGGTTGATGATCTGGAGCTCTTGCCTGCAGCTAAGCGAAAGCTTGAAATTAAAGCGGACCATGCAGGATACATCTCCAGTTTAGATGCATTACAAATTGGGTCGGTAGCAGTTAACCTTGGTGCTGGACGCCGAATAAAGACCGATACAATAGATCCGGCAGTGGGTATTGTTTTAAAAAAGAAAATTGGCGATCCTGTCCAGGTGGGAGAAACCCTGGCTGTCATCCATGTTCCTGCTGAAAGCTTTAAAGATATGGATCGGTTTGTTCAGGACCTGGTTAAATCTGCCTATCGCTATTCAATAGAACCTGTCTCAGTGCCACCTCTAATTTGCGGCTGGATTGACCGTAAAGGAAAATGTCATTATGCTTAAAAATCTGGTTGCTTATATTGAACACCACCCCTTTAAGACTGAAGCCACAATTACTGATAGCAGGTTGATGAGGGAAGCTGTTGTTCAAAAACCAGGTATTAAAGCTTCTGCAGGAATAAAAACCGCAGATAAAATCCGAAAAATGATTAAAGCAGGAACAGTCAGGATTGGGATCAGCTTCGGAATAGTTATTATAAATAGGGAAGACGCTGGAACTGTCCCCCTGGCTTAGCGGATTCGGCTCAACGGGCTCTGGTTCACGACATAAGATTCGCTTTAATGGCACTTAGCAGCATTTATTAAAAGAAAGAATTAATCTTAGAGTGTTTCCGAATTCACATGGAAATAATTTTGACATTGCTTGAACTATTAGCTACAATTACTACATGTAATCGCTAACCGGTGTGAAGCCGGTATTTATTTTGCCGGGAGGGCTTTTCGTGCGCAGTCGTTTTTTTATGATTTTAATTGGCCTTATTGTTTTAGGATCCCTGTTATTGGCTGGAACAACCTTTTATCTTGATTTGCTCTGGTTTATAGAATTGGATGTAGAGCAGGTTTTTTGGACACAGTATCTGACTCGCTGGGGAATGCGTATAGGCGCATTTATATTTCTGTTTGCTTTTTTATTTGCCAATTTAATGTTCACCAGGCGTTATATTCTTAGCTTTCCTAACCTCGCCCTGAGAGAAAAATTAATGGCTTCGGGAGCGATGCGGTTTTTAACCCCCCGCCGCTTGATTTTGTATTTCACAGCTGCATCAGCGGTTTTAGCCTTTGTTTTTTCAGGATATGTTGGAACAGCCTGGATGGATGTTCTACGTTTTTTCAATCAGGTCTCTTTTAATATCAGTGATCCTGTTTTTGGAGCTGATGTTTCGTTTTACGTTTTCAACCTTCCTTTTTACCGCTTTATTTATGAGTTTTTAATGATGGCACTGGTTATTACCCTGCTAATTGTTGCAGGAATTTATATATTTTTAAATGCCCCTTCGTCGGGTAAGCAGAACTGGATCCTTCCACCTTCAAAAGCAGTAAGTCATCTGGCTGTTTTGCTGGCTTTAATATTTGGTTTGAAAGCCTGGGATTACAGGCTAAGCCAGTTGGAACTGCTACTTTCAGATCGGGGCGTGGTTTATGGCGCCGGTTATACTGACCTTAACGCTAACTATAATGTTTTAATGGTTTTGATGGTTCTGGCTGCTGCCATTGCATTATTTTTTGTAGCTAATATATTTTTACGCCGCTTTCGCTTTTTTATCTATGGTATTATGGCCTTAGTCGGAGTTTCTCTGCTTGGGGGCTGGGCTTATCCGGCCGCCATCCAGAATTTTGTTGTTGAACCCAGTGAGTTTAGTTATGAACGCGAATACCTCCAACATCATATCGATTTTACTCGTGCTGCTTACGGCATAGATCAATTTGCCACCCGGCGTTATGAAGCTTCTCAGGATTTAAGCTGGGAGGACCTTCGGGAAAATGAAGGTACGATAAAAAATGTTCGCCTTTGGGATTACAGGCCGCTTCTAACCACTTTTAATGAGTTGCAAGCCATCAGGCCTTACTATCGTTTTGTTGATGTGGATATTGATCGCTACACTGTGAACGATGAATACCGGCAGGTCATGGTAGCTGCTCGCGAGCTGGATAAAAGCAGGCTTGCCGAATCCGCCCAAACCTGGGTTAACATTCGTTTGCAATATACACATGGCTATGGCTTGACAATGAGCCCTGTTAATGAAGTGAGCCCGGAAGGATTGCCCCGCTATTTTTTAGGAGATATTCCACCCACTGGTGATCTGGAAATTAATAACCCTTCTATATATTTTGGGGAATTAACCGATGATTATGTTATAGTCAATACAGAAACGCCGGAGTTTCATTATGCCACTGCCGGTGATGAAAATGAATTCATCTACTATGATGGTGATGGGGGGATACCAGTAAATTCAATATTCCGGCGGGCTTTGATGGCCCTGCGTTTTGGTGAATACAGGATTCTAATATCTGGCGAAATTAATAATGACAGCAGGCTTGTTTATGATCGCAATATCCATGACCGGGTGCGTAAAATTGCCCCTTTCTTAAGCTATGATAGCGATCCCTATATAGTAGTGAACGACGGCCGTTTATTCTGGATCCAGGATGCATATACGGTTACCGACCGCTATCCCTATTCTGGACCGCAAGAGGATATTAACTACATTCGCAATTCGGTTAAGGTAGTTATTGATGCATATAATGGGAATGTTGATTACTACATTATTGATCCTGAGGATCCTTTAGTGCAAACTTATAATAAAATTTTTCCCGAGATGTTTAGTACCATGGAAGAGATGCCCGCAGGCCTGATAGAGAATGTCCGTTACCCGGAGGATTTATTTGCTATCCAGTCCGAGATCCTGCAGCTTTACCATATAACTGATCCCAACCAGTTTTATAGCCGGGAAGACTTATGGGCTATCCCTATTGAGCAATCATTTGGCCAGGAGCAATTAATGGAACCCTATTATACAATTTTACAGCTTCCCGGGTATGATGAACCGGAATATGTTCTAATTTTGCCCTTTACGCCTGATCAGAGAAACAATATGATTGCCTGGATGGTTGCTCGCTGCGACCAGCCCAATTATGGCGATGTGGAGCTGTTCCTCTTTCCTAAAGAAAGGGTGATCTTAGGGCCCAGGCAGATTGAAAACCGTATTGATCAGGACACTGTTATATCTGAGCAATTCACCTTGTGGAGCCAGGCAGGTTCGCAGGTAATTCGAGGAAACCTTCTTGTTTTGCCCATTAATGATGCTCTTATTTATGTTGAACCCATATTTCTGCAGGCTGAAACAGGTGGGTTGCCTGAGCTCGCCCGGGTTATAGTCAGTTATGAAGAAACGGTAATCATGGGGCACACGCTTGATGAGGCCCTGATCCAGGTTTTTGGAGAAATCGAGGAGTTGCCTGCCGAAATAGCTGACGAAGATCTCCTCGAGGTTATTGATCTGGAAGAACTTCCAGCTGAAGATCCTGTAGATCTGGACACTGAAATAATCGATCTTATCAGGCGAGCCAGAGATATCTACGATCAGGCTATGGAGTACCAGCAAGAAGGCAACTGGTCTGGATATGGAGAACAGATCCAGGAACTGGAGGATATTTTGTCAGAACTGGCACGCCTTACTTCTTAGCTTTGCTGCGGTGGAACGGGGGAAGAAAATGTCGATCAGGGCTTATGAAATCTATACAGATGGTGCCTGTTCCGGTAATCCGGGCCCAGGTGGTTGGGCGGCAGTAATCATGGAAGGAGATCAGGCCACTGAAATTAGTGGATATGAAGAAAAAACCACTAATCAGCGTATGGAGCTTAAAGCAGCTGTTGAAGCTCTCCGTTTTATCCCTTCCGGTAGTAAAGTCAGGCTTTCCAGCGACAGCGCTTACCTCATTAACTGCTTTAACCAGAAGTGGATCGATCGCTGGCAAAGAAATGGCTGGCTCACCGGAAAAGGCCAGCCTGTTGAAAACCAGGATTTATGGCTTGAGCTTATGGAACTGGCTCATAAAAATACTGTAGAATGGATCAAAGTTAAAGGTCACAGCAGCGATCGCATAAACCAGCGCTGCGATCACCTGGCCCGAGCAGAAATTATTTCTGCTAATAAAGAGGAAGCTGATGAGAATAAAAAGCTTAAAACCCGGGGTTTTAAAGACGAGGCTGGTATTTCTGAAAAGCCGCACCCTGAATCTGGTTGCAAAATCAATAATGGGACTTTAGAAAAACAAGAAACAGTTTTTCCAAGGATAGGTCTTTTGACCGGAGGTGGAGACTGTCCCGGTTTGAATGCAGTAATCAGGGCTGTAGTTAAAGGGGCCACCTACAACTACAATTATGAAGTGGTCGGTTTTAATAGTGGCTTCAGGGGGCTCGTGGAAAACGATGCCGGCTTGATTGATGATTTTGCAGTATCTGGAATTCTAAATCGGGGAGGCACTATTCTCGGGACTTCGAATCGTGATAATCCGTTCAATTTCCGTCCATCTGGAGAGTCTGATTACCGGGAAACGGAAAACGATCGTTCTGGTGATGCCATAGATAACCTCAAAAAATGGGGTATTAATTGTTTGATAGTAATCGGTGGGGACGGAAGTTTGCTTTTAGCGCACCGCTTTAGTGAATTGGGAGTGCCTGTCATTGGTATTCCGAAAACCATTGATAATGACCTGCCGGCTACGGACGTTACTTTCGGTTTTGACTCAGCGGTAACAACCGCCACTGAGGCTATTGATAAAATCCATACCACTGCTGAATCTCATCACCGCATTATGGTAGTTGAAGTAATGGGCCGTCATTCCGGATGGATTGCTCTGCAGGCCGGAATGGCCGGAGGCGGGGATATTATCCTTATTCCCGAAATTCCTTTTGAATTTGAATATATTGTAGATAAAATCATGGAACGCAACAGCCGGGGTAAAAAATTCAGCATTATCGTAGTAGCTGAAGGGGCTTATCCTGCCGGAGAAGAACCTTTGTATCAGGCCAAGGGTCAGGTAAAAAGGCTGGGTGGAATCAGTTCAGTCATTGCCCGGGAAATCGAAAAACGGACCGAAATGGAAAGCAGGGCTACCGTGTTAGGGCATTTGCAGCGTGGTGGAAGCCCCACTTCTTACGACCGGGTTCTGGCTACCCGGTTTGGGGTGAAAGCGGTGGAACTGTTCCGGGATAAAAAATATAATGAAATGGTATGCCTCAGGGGTCATAATATTGAATCTGTTCCCCTGGAGAAGGCCGTAGCAGGCACCAAGCGAGTCGATCCTTCCAGCGAGCAGGTCCGTGCCGCCATTGCTGTTGGCACCTGCTTCGGGCACCCCCTCTAACCCCCTGGGACACGGGGACAGGTCCCTTGTCCCAGGATTCGCTTCCGATCAGCACTTAAACTTTGGGACACGGGGACAGGTCCCTTGTCCCAGGATTCGTTTCCGATCAGCACTTTATAGTGAAGCCGCAGGGGGCAGTTTCACCGTCTTCTCTTCGGCCTTAAAGCTAAGCTTTAAGGGATGCTCGAACCCTCTCCATGGCACCGCTTGTCATTTAACAAGGACAATAGGCTGAGCAGTTAATTATTTTTTAGATGTAGAGGCTGGTTGATATTTAATTCAAGCTATAAGCAGGCAGCTTTACATAACCTGGGACAAGGGACCTGTCCCCGTGTCCCAGTTAGATCAAGGGCTGGGTGAAAATGATGGCCGTTATTATAAGACTGCTGTAAATGAGCATTATTGCTGCTGCGGAAAGGTCGGTCTTACTCATTTGCAGGGTTTTCATCTTGGTCCTGCCTTTTCCGCCGGTATAGCTGCGAGCATCCATAGCTACAATCAACTCTTCAGCTCTTTTGAAAGCTCCGATAAAAAGAGGCAGGAAAACTGGAAAGATTTTTCTAGTTTTTTGGATAAAATTGCCTTGATCAAAGGCAACACCGCGTGCCATTTGAGCTTTAATGATTTTTTCCAGTTCCTCAGCAAGAATTAAAACAAACCTCAGGGCTATTACCAGGGTCATGATAAGTTCCTGTGAAGGAAGCCCGATCATTCGCAAAGGTTTTAACAGGCTTTCCAGGCCATCGGTTAGGCTAACCACGGAAGTGGTTAAGGTTAGAAATGTTGTAACCGTAAATAGAAATAGTACCCTTAAAATAATTAGATTCCCCATATGCAGGCCGGCTGCTGTCGCTTCAAATATCCACCAGTTAAAATATACAGTGGTTTCAGGGGTCTTGAATAAAAAAAGCTGAAAAAACCACATGATGACCAGGACTGGAAGCATTGGCCTTAAGCCTCGCAGGACATAACCGGCGGGGATACCGGAAAGGGCAACCAGTGTTCCGATGAAAAGGGCTGAAAGGGCAAAGGTGATATATGACCGGGAGAGTAAAAGAAGAATAATAATTATAGTTGCAGCTATTATTTTTGTCCGTGGATCGAGGTTGTGGATATGACTTTTGCCCGGTAGGAAGACTCCCAATGTAATGTTTTTGGTTAGTTCCATTATCTGCGAGCCTCCATTTCCCGCAGGACAGCAGTAATTGAACTGAGGGCTTCATTGATACTTAAAATCCCGTCAGGCAGGTTGAAACCGGCAGCTCTGAGTTTATTAATAAAAACTGTTACCTCGGGAAGCTCCAGTCCTATTGATCGCAGCTCTATAAATCTGGAAAAAATTTGCCTGGTTGAGCCATCCATAAGGATCTTTCCTTTATCTATGACTATGATTCTTTGAGCAGCAGTAGCAACTTCATCCATGCTGTTGCTAATAAAGACAATAGTAATGTTTTGGTTGCTGTGTAGGTTTTTTATTACGGAGAGAATATCTTCTCTGCCGCGCGGGTCGAGGCCGGCTGTTATATCGTCTAAAACCAGCACTTTAGGTTTGCAGGCCAGAACTCCGGCGATGGCAGCTCGTCTTTTTTGGCCTCCGCTGAGCGCGAAAATATCACGGTTATAAAAAGTGTTGTAATCGAGACCGACCTGGGCCATTGCCTCGCGTACCCGTTTATTAATTTCTTCCCGGGATAATTGCTGGTTAGCTGGCCCAAAAGCTATATCT
>PWYU01000021.1 GCA_003567725.1 Syntrophomonadaceae bacterium
GATGAAACATCGCAAGCGACCATTGTGGAAAGAATCCCCTTGCACTGGGCTGTTGCGATCCTGGTAGCTTTAGTTTTACCGCTAAGCCTATATTTGGGTGAGTTCAATTTCCCCCTTTGGGTAGCCTTTATAGTGTGGGCTGAGTATTTTGCACTGGGTGGCAAACCTGAAACCTGGAAAGTTATCATCCCTTCTCTTCCCTGGGGTGTGCTCTGTGGAGTGCTCTGGATTGCGTTTGGACATTTTTTAGCCGGTTTTGTGGGTGATTTCCTGGGACTGGTTATTTCCTGCTTTATTTTTATTACCTTACTGGTTTATGGCCTGCGCTGGTCTGAGGCCTGGCAAAACGGCACTCTTGCTGTTTTCAACGGTTTTACTTTATTTCTTGCCGTGTACTTTACAGGTACAATACCTGCAGTAGGACCTGTTGGAAACCCCTACTGGTTGATCCTTTTGGCTGGTCTATGGACATTAGTGCATGCCTGGTTTGGCTGGTTTTTGGGCTGGTTTAATATTGTACTCACCTTTCCTTATCAAAAAACCTGATTCTTTCTGTGTAAAAGTAAAAAAAGCCGGGCAGGTATTAACGCCAGCCCGGCACGAACTTTGAAAAATTAATGAGGCTTGCATCTAGTTCATACCGCTCACAATAAAATAGCGGCTGAGATTTTATTGATTGCAGCTGTTACAGCTATTGGAGTCATGATAGATTATCTTGCCTGGCCCTGGCATAAGTGTTACTATAATAATGTAGCTATTTGAAAAACAGGTTTGTTTATTCTGGCTATTATTATAATACGAACTGAAGCTTGCATTTACTCCTATAATATATAGCTCGTGCCTATAGTAAATAATTTCATTATGGTGATAAATTATAAAATTAAAAACCGGGGAGTTTTATAACTTCCGGTAAATTATGTACTGCGGTAGAGGCAGTCAGTCTGAGTTAAGCATTATTATCTTACAGGCTTTTCACTAAAAAATACTTTAACGAGGAGGATTAAGAATCATGGAGGAAAAAAATGTTAACTTGAAAACAGCTCTTCCTGGTCCAATCTCCAAGCAGATGGGGGAGCTAAGAGAACAGAATGTGCCAAAGGGTTTAACATCATTGACCCCGGTTTATGCTGCCGAAGCTGAAGGTGCTTTACTAAAGGATGTCGATGGCAACGTCTTTCTTGATTTTGTGGGTGGAATTGGGGTTTTAAATGCCGGCCACTGCCCACCGGAGGTTGTAAAGGCTGTAAAAGAACAGTTGGATAAATTTCTACACACTTGTTTTCAGGTAATGCCGTATGAGCCTTATGTGAAGCTGGCAGAACAGTTAAACCAGCTTGTCCCCGGAAATTTCCCCAAAAAAACCATGTTTGTAAACAGCGGCGCTGAAGCCGTTGAAAATGCGGTGAAAATAGCCAGGAGGTATACTAAAAAAACTGGAATCATATCTTTGGATTGCAGCTTTCATGGTAGGACCTATCTTGGTATGAGCCTGACCGGTAAAGTAAAGCCCTACCGTTATAACTATGGGCCTTTTGTTGCAGATACCTATAAGATACCTTCACCATATTGTTATAGGTGTTTGCAATATAAAGAGTACCCGGGTTGCAACATTGAATGCCTCGAATTTCTCGAAAGATTTTTTGTTACCAGCGTTGAGCCGGATAGAATCGCTGCTGTTATTATTGAGCCGGTCGAAGGAGAAGGAGGATTTATCGTAACTCCTCCTGAGTATTTCGAAAAGCTGCGGGGAATATGTGATAAGCACGATATTCTTATGATCTGTGATGAAATTCAGACCGGATTTGGGCGTACAGGTAAATTCCTGGCGATGGAACACAGCGGTGTGGCCCCGGATCTTACTACTACAGCAAAATCACTTGGAGCCGGATTGCCGATAAGTGCCGTAACCGGAAAGGCGGAGATTATGGATGCCGTTGGGCCTGGTGAAATTGGAACTACTTATGGAGGCAACCCGTTAGCCTGCATTGCCGCCCTGGAAGTTGTGAAAATGATGAAAGAACAGGATTTGCCCGCAAGAAGTCAGGAAATCGGAGATAAAATATTTGCAAGATTAAAAGAGCTGCAAGCTAAACACCCTTTTATTGGAGATATCAGGGGGCAGGGAGCGATGGTTGCCATTGAAACAGTAAAGCCAGGCACCAAGGAGCCTGATCCCGCTAAAGCAGGCCAGATCATTGGAAACTGCATCAATAGCGGCCTGCTTGTTTTAAAAGCCGGAATATACGACAATGTCGTCCGCATGCTTGTTCCTCTGGTTATAACGGAAGAACAACTGGCTTCCGGCCTGGATTTATTACAAGCTGCAATTGAAAAGTAATTAAGGTTTGTTTTAATGATCCCGGTTTGTCCAGGCTAAAAAGGCTGCCCGTACTAATTATGCCTTTATATAACAGGCTTTTGTAAGAATTAGATGGGATGTATTTAAAGAAGCAGTTATAAGCTTTACTTTGATTTGTTAAGCTAAAGGTTATGCTGAAAATTGTACCTGCCATATGGCGGGCAGTCTTAACTTTTAAATTCCCTCCGCTTTATCATTTGCCTGATTAACATTAAGGGAAGAAATACCTTAATTTAGCTCACTTAACTAAAAGGGGAGGCTTACTAAAAGAAGTGGTTCCAAGTTATGATCAAATTGCAGAGAAAGTACGGCACGTAAAGTTACGGGATAAAATTGGTAATCCTCAGGAAGCGGCTGCTGCTGTAAAAGATGGCATGATCGTTGCCACCAGCGGCATGGCAAGAGCAGGCTATCCAAAATCTTTTCCAACGGCTCTGGCTGAAAGGGCCAGGTCAGGGGAAAATCTTAAAATCGATTTATATACCGGGGCTTCTGTTGGGGAAGAATTAGATGGGCAGTTAAGCTCCCTTGATATGATTAAAAAGAGATTACCCTATCAATCTGTAAAATCAATCCGGGATTCTATTAACAAACGTAAAATACAATTCATTGATCAACATCTCAGCCATACTGGTGAACAGGTGGGTTATGGTTACCTGGGTAAAATTGATATGGCCATTATTGAAGCTCTCGCTGTAACTGAAGAAGGAGGAATTATCCCTACTACTTCGGTCACTAATTCTCCTATTTATGCTCAGGAAGCTGAATCTATAGTGGTTGAGATTAATACGGCGCAATCTGCTGAACTGGAAGGTGTGCATGATATTTACATCCCGGAGAGCCCGCCCTATCGCCGCGAAATACCTCTCTACCGCAGTCAGGATCGGATCGGGCTTCCTTATATTAAAGTGCCGCCGGGAAAAATTAAATATATTATAGGCTCAGATGTTCCCGATAATCCTTACTCGCTTGCTGTTCCCGATGAAATATCGCTTGCTATAGCCCGTCAGCTCTGCACTTTCTTGCAGGGAGAAGTTAGGGCAGGCCGCTTACCCGAAAATCTCTTGCCTGTCCAGGGCGGAGTTGGGACTATCGGTAATGCCATCCTGGAAGGGTTGGCTGAATTCAAAGGAGTTGAAATATACTCAGAAGTTTTGCAGGATAATGTTTTTAAATTAATGGAAGAAGGAAAAATAGCGGCTGCTTCAGGATGTGCTATAACTTTGTCTCCTGAAGGTCAGAAAAAGTATTTGCCCAGGATAGGATTGTTTAAAGATCATCTTGTCCTGCGCCCTCTTGGTATTAGCAATCATCCGGAATTGATCAGAAGGCTTGGGGTAATAGCGATCAATACTGCTGTTGAGCTGGATATCTATGGCCAGGTGAATTCGACCCATGTAATGGGTTCTAAAATGTTAAATGGCATTGGTGGTTCGGGTGATTTTGCGCGGAATGGATCGCTTTCAATATTTGTTACACCTGCTACAACAAAGAATGGCGCAATATCCTGTATCGTGCCCATGGTTACACATGTCGACCACACCGAACATGATGTTATGGTGGTTATAACCGATCAGGGTATTGCTGATTTGAGAGGCCTTTCGGCGGAAGAAAGAGCAGAGGCAATTATTGAAAACTGCACTGCAGCGCAGTACCGCCCCTTGTTAAAAGAGTATTTCAGCGAAGCATGTAATAAAAGTGGAGGAAATCAGCCTCAGCTTTTAGATAAAGCCTTTCAATGGCATTTACGTTTGCAAGAAACCGGATCAATGCTGCTTTAGAGCAAATCACCTGGCAGGCTGCTTAACTTTTATAATACTGTTATTTATAAACAGGATATTGCTGCTGGCAAATAAGATCTAAATAGACTTAAGGTCCCGTTTTTAAAGCGTTTTTAAGAAATAATTTTATTTACAAGGGACAATAACAGCAATACAATGATTAGGATATTATGAGGCAGGTGAGTCGTTTCATTAAATCAGTAGATGAGTTTTTATATGTGTCTTGAATGTATAGTCATTTAGGATAAACGACAAGACAGGTTAATAATGGCAATTAAAAGATTAATGAACTTTAAAACCATAAGTTTCGTTCCAGGAGGGAATTAAAATGTCAAGTATTGAGAGTTTTTTTAACCCCAAATCTGTAGCAGTAATAGGTGCTTCAGCTAATTTGGATTCTATAAGTGGCCGCCCCATCAGGTATATGCAGGAGCACGGCTACCAGGGTAAGATTTATCCCATTAATCCGAAGTATGATGAAATTGCAGGGCTAAAGTGCTATAAAAGCATTTTAGAAATCCCTGATGATGTTGATCAGGCCCTGGTGGCAGTTAATTTTAAGATTGTAATGAAAACTTTAAATGAATGTGTTCAAAAAGGGGTTAAACACGCTCTAGTTTTCAGTTCCGGGTTTGCAGAATCAGGCGAAGAAGGCAAAAAAGTACAAGATGAAATTGTGGAGTTGTCTAAAAAAACCGGTTTAAGAGTATTAGGTCCCAACTGCCAGGGCATGGTCAACTTGCTGGATCATATACCCTGTACATTTAGCGCTTCATTAGAAATCCAACCTGCTTTAAAAGGGTCCATTGGTTTTGTGACTCAAAGCGGAGCTTTAGGTTATTCAATTTTTAATCTGGCTCAAGAAAGCGGGGTTGGTTTTAGTTATGTAGTAAGTACAGGAAATGAAGTAGACCTTAATTCAGTCGATTTCATAGAATATCTGGTTGAAAATGAAAAAACTAACATGATTATTACCTACACTGAAGATATTAAGGATGGCAAGCGCTTTAAAAAGGTTGCTGATAGAGCTCTTGAACTGGGTAAGCCCATAGTATGCATCAAAGTTGGTTCGTCTGAGGTGGGGCAAAAAGCGGCTGCTTCTCATACCGCGGCGTTAACCGGATCGGACACCCCTTATCAAACCCTGTTTAACCAGAGGGGTATTATCCGGGTAGATGAAATTCAAGATGCCATTAATTTTGCGATTATGATGGAAAGGATTAAGAAAATACCGGATGATATAAACCTGGGGGTAATTACTACATCAGGCGGCGCCGGCATATTACTGGCAGATAAGGCTGAAGAATATAATCTAAATTTGCCGGAACTTGATAAAAAAATTAGGGATATTGTTGAAGAAAATATCCCTATCTATGGTTCTTCCCTCAACCCTGTTGATGTAACGGCACAGGTTATTAACGAACCTGATAATTTCAAAAATGTTCTTCAGGTTATGGCAGATTATCCCGGGATTGATGGTATTGTGATTGTAATCAGTATGATTTATGGGGCTTCGGGGGCAACTATGGCTAAGTGCATTGTTGAAATGAAGGAGAAAACAGATACACCGATTATCGTTACCTGGCCCGCCGGTGACAGGCTGATGAAAGATAATTTTGATATTCTTACCGAAGGTTATATTCCCTGGTATAAGTCGCCGGAACAAGCTGTTAAAACCCTTGGCTCCGCCATGAAATATGGAAAGCTAAGAAGAGAAGTGAGGGAACACAAACCGCTCTCCGAGGTAAAAGCGAATAAAGAAGTGTATCAGGCAATCGATGCTAAAGACCGTTATTCAGAACATGACGCTAAAGACATTTTGGATAAATACGGCCTTCCCATAACCATGGAAAAAGTTGTAAGTTCCAGCGAGGAAGCAGTTCAGTTTGCATCAGAAATAGGTTTTCCAGTTGTGTTAAAAATAGATTCACCTGATATTTTGCATAAAACTGACGTGGGGGCTCTAAAACTAAACTTGAACAGCGCTCAGGAAGTTGAGGAAGCTTATGAAGTGATTATGCAAAATGTAAAAAAACATAAACCTGATGCTTCATTAAATGGAATTCTGGTTCAGGAAATGGTTAAAGGCGGCAAAGAAATGATTGTGGGTATCAACAAATCCAGGTTTGGCCCTATGGTTATGGTGGGTTTGGGGGGAATATTTGTTGAAGTATTAAAAGATGTTTCCTACCGTATAGCGCCCTTTACCAGAGAAGAAGCGCTCCAGATGCTCAAAGAGTTAAACAGCTATAAGATTTTAACCGGCGTAAGAGGCGAAAAGCCGTCTGATATAAACAGCCTTGCAGACATGCTGGTAAAAATGGGCCAATTTGCTTTTGAGTTTGAAGACAAAATATCTGAATTAGATATCAACCCGGTTATGGTACTGTCAGAAGGTAAGGGCGTAAAAATAGCAGACGCCTTGATCTCAAAATAAAACCGTACCCAGGTTTATAAAGGGCATAATCTGATGAAGAAAGGATGAAGCTGTAATGACAAAAATCTTACGGGTTAATATGGCAGAACAGTCCGCTAAGATTGAAGATTCACCATCTAAATACCGTTATAACGGTGGCAGGGGCCTTACCGCCCAAATCCTTCTTGAAGAAGTAGTGCCGACCTGTGAACCATTGGGTCGTCATAACAAGCTTGTTTTAGCACCGGGTTTTCTTGGGGGAACAGCTGCCCCCTGTTCAGGCCGCCTTTCAATTGGAGGTAAAAGTCCTTTAACAGGCGGTATAAAAGAATCTAATTCTGGCGGGATGTTTGGGCAAAGACTGGCCAGGACAGGATATCAGGCGGTTATTATTGAAGAACAGCCTGATAGCGGCTGGTTCATTCTAAAAATTGATGCTAAAGGCGTATCCTTTTTAAGCGCAGATAAGCTGCTTGGGCTTGACAATTATGATGCCTGTGAAAGCTTGCGTGAAGAACACGGTGATAAAATAGGCATTGTGGTAATCGGCGAAGCAGGAGAAAGACAATATTCTATAGCAACCTGTGCTATTGCAGATATTGATGGCATACCGGCCAGGCAGGCTGCCCGCGGCGGTTTGGGTGCGGTGATGGGCAGTAAAGGCATTAAAGCTATTGTAGTTGATGATAGTGAAACTGTAGATTTTGAGTTCTCCGATGAAAAACTTTACCGTGAGACATGC
This sequence comes from Syntrophomonadaceae bacterium, assembly GCA_003567725.1. GTDB lineage: Bacteria > Bacillota > Dethiobacteria > DTU022 > DTU022 > B1SED10-74M. The sequence goes on from PWYU01000021.1 coordinate 7,299, forward strand.
CAGGCCTGGCGTAAAGAGTTGATTGAAAAGAAAAAAGTCTTAACCGATTATGGGACTGCCGCCCTTGTGATGGGAACTTCAAAAATCGGCTGTCTGGTCACCCGTAATTATAGATCCGGTGACCCGGATAAAAAAGAAAGTATTTCTGGAGAGCGCCTGGCAGATCTGATGAAAGAGCGGGGAGGTAATCCAACTCATAACTGTATGAAGGGTTGCCCGATTCGCTGCTCAAATATTTATCATGATGCGGACGGCAACCATTTGACCTCCAGCCTGGAGTTTGAAACTATAGGCCTTCTTGGCAGCAATTTAGAGATATATGACCCTGACCTGATAGCAAAACTCGATCGGTTTTGCGATGGTTTTGGAATTGATACCATGGACTTTGGCGGAGCAATCGGGGTGGCTATGGAAGCCGGCCTGCTTGAATTTGGCGATGGTGATGCTGTGGTCGGTCTCATCGATGAGATTAAAAACGATACTATGTTAGGTAAAATTTTAGCCCAGGGTGTAGCCATTACCGGCCGGGTGTTAGGGGTTCGCAGAACCCCGGCAGTTAAAGGTCAGGGTTTGGCAGCTTATGATCCACGTTCTTTGAAGGGCACCGGGGTAACCTATGCTACCTCACCGATGGGAGCAGATCATACTGCCGGTAATTGTTTGCCCGGACGTAAAGGCTACCGGCCTAAGACCCATGATGTTACCGATACAGGGTTAGCTGGTGGGCAGATAGATTTATCTCAGGATTTTCAGATCCTGCATGCTATTTGTGACGCAGCCGGATTGTGCTTTTTTGTAGGCGCTGATGAAGTTACAGCTAATCATGTAAAAACATTGCTTAATGCTCGTTACAATGAGAGTTTTTCCTTCGAGGAAATACTGGATATTGGGAAAAACACGATTCTAACCGAGCTTGAATTCAACAAAAAAGCCGGGATCACCAGTGCGCAAAACGATTTGCCTGCCTTTTTCCGGGAAGAAGAGCTTCCCCCCCGGGGCACGCGTTTTGACATTGACGCAAAAGAACTTGCCGCTTTTTATGATGATTGGTATAAATAGTTTTTACTAGCTTCTAATTATTAGCCTGAGCTTATTGTGGATCTAATAGGCTCAGGCTTAAATTACTAAATCAATACGAAGCACGATTCTCAGGCTTTTTAAAAATGCTTTAAATATGGTAGCGATAGATGCTAAATTGGGGTGATTTTGGAAGAACCAATGCGGGCAAATCATGTCACCTCAAGCAGCGTTAGCTTGTCAATCTGATATTAAGTCAGGAGTTGATAAAATGGATCGTTCAGCTGAAAACCATATGCTTTATAGCTTTGCATCGCTCTCAGAAGTGCAGCAAAAAGGGGCCACAGTTATTGTCAAAGGAGAAGACTGTTATGTTTGGGATCAGGAAGGAAAGTGTTATATTGATGGGTTTGCCGGCCTACAGGTAGTAAATATCGGCCACGGAAGAAAAGAAGTGGTCGATGCAGTTTACCAGCAGATGCAGGAATTGCAGTACTGGCATAGTTTTTTTGGTTTTACCAGCAAACCGACTGTCCAGCTTGTTGAAAAATTGGCTGAGTTATTACCCGGGAACCTTAATGTTTCGCACTTTGTCAATAGTGGTTCGGAAGGTAATGACAGTGCTTTTAAGATAGTAAGAGCTTACTTTAAAAGTATTGGACAGGGTGGTAGATACAAAATTATCTACAGGGATAAAGCCTACCACGGCATGAATATGGGGGCCACCAGTGCCAACGGTTTTGCCAACAACAGGGCGCCTTATGAACCGCTGGTGCCTGGATTTATAAGAATTCCTCACTGCCATTGCTATCGCTGTCCCATGGATAAAGAGTATTCATCTTGTAACATCGAATGTGCTTATGCCCTGGAAGAAGCAATTATAGGTGAAGGGTCTGATACCGTAGCGGCCTTTATTGCTGATCCGGTCCAGGGAAGCATAGGGGGATATGTGCCAGCAGTGAAAGAATATTTTACCATTGTAAGAGAAATATGTGATAAGTATGGTGTGCTATTCATCTGTGACGAAGTCATAACCGGATTTGGGCGCACCGGAAAAATGTTTGGTATTGAACATTATCAAGGGGTTGAGCCTGATCTTATGGTTATGGCTAAAGGTTTAAGCAGTGGTTATATTCCCATGGGAGCAGTTGTAGTATCTGATCAGATCGCTTCTGTACTGGCCAAAGGGATGTTTGCGCACGGTTATACCTACGGCGGGCATCCAGTTGCTGCAGCATGCGCCCTTTCCAATATTGGTATTATCGAAAGGGAGAACCTGGCTAATAAAGCGGCAGAAACCGGAGCTTATATTGCACAAGCCCTGGAATCTTTTTTAAAGTATCCCTGGGCAGGAGAAATAAGGGCCAAGGGAATGATGTTTGGTATCGAGCTGGTTCAGGATAAAGTAAACAAAAAACCCTTTCCTGTTGAATTTGCAAAAAGTATTCTTGATCTGGCCCGGGATAAAGGGCTGCTGCTACGGATGAATACCGGTGGTAATTCTCTATTGCTCTGCCCACCTCTAACCATGAGTAAGGATATTGCTGATAATATGGTTGCCATCCTGGAAGAAGTAATTGTCCAGACAGCAGAAAGCTATCACTATAAGGCATGATGCAGTCTAAAGTAAATACCTTACTGGCACGGCATTAAGATTGTTAGATAAGTTGGAAGAACCATAGCGTTGTAAATCTTTCCAGTTAGCTTTAAGGCCACCTGGCCTGTTTTAAGCTGCGATCATTAAACACTTCTTATTATGTTCTCCTGTCAAAAATAAAAAAACCTGGGCAGATCATTTTTTATAGATAGAAGCTGTACAATAATGTTTTAAAGCTTTTTGACCCCTGATCAAGGGTCTTTATTTTCTTGACATTGTGCCACTATTTATGCTATTATCAGTACCGTAAATTATCCGTATAGATCAAACAGTAGCTTTCTTCAATATCTTATAATACTTTTACATATATATACATTAGCTAATATTACAACAGAATAATCAAGAAACGGGGCTTTTTTTAATATTAGCGCTTCTAAACTCAACACTTCAGGCATTTTTATATCTAATACCCTCTATAGTTTTTTTGGATTTACCTGTTTCAATATTACAAAAGAGGGGGGTGAGATCATAACAACAGGCTGTCCTGATAAGAATAGCTACTTCATTTAAAAGGGGAGGAAAGTCACAAGTAGATGAATCAAGACAATCATAACAACTTATCTGAAGAAGAACAATTGAGGATAGATCGGCTTGCAGAAGAAAAATTGGAACAAGGGTCGGAAGAAGCAATTGGCTTGCACAATCACCGGTCTTTTGATTCCAAAATTATCACCAATATCGTTTCTTTTATCTGTGTTGTATTTGCTTTAACATTCATCTATTTTGCATACTGGGGTTACCCCAATCCCCAAATAAGCCGTGGTGCATATCTCGGTTTTATCCTGGTGCTATGTTTTCTCTTATTTCCGGCAACGAAAAATTCACCTAAAAATAAACCCTCTATTATAGACTGGATTTTAGCGGCTGTCTCTGTATATTGCTGTGTTTTCTTTATTTATGTTTATGAAGATATCATGTTTCGAGGTGCTGATGTCACAGCGCTTGAAATCATAATTAGCGTAGTCGGCATCTTGCTATGTCTTGAGGTAACCCGCCGCGTTGTTGGTAATTTTATGCCTGTACTGGCCATCCTTTTCCTGCTTTATGCCTATTTTGGCCCTTATGTCCCGGGTATGCTGGCCCACCGGGGCTACGATTTTGCCAGAATAGTATCGCAGCAATGGTTAACCATTTATGGTATTTTTGGGGTTGTTACAGCAATATTTGCAAACTTTGTTTTTCTTTTTATCATATTGGGAACTATTCTGGAGCGCTTTGGAGCAGCCCGGTTTTTTATTGAGCTTCCGTACTCCCTGGTAGGCCGTTCCAGGGGTGGACCGGCAAAGGCAGCGGTTTTGGTCAGTGGGTTTATCGGTTCGATTAGCGGCAGTGCGGTGGCCAATGTTTCAACTACGGGAACTTTTACCATACCGTTAATGAAAAGGACAGGATATAAACCTTATGTAGCAGCAGGTGTTGAAGCAGCAGCTTCTACCGGTGGGCAGATGGTGCCCCCTATCATGGGTGCTGCAGCTTTTCTAATTGCCGAATTTGCCAACGTTCCCTATGCTACTGTGGTGCTTGTTTCTATTGGCCCGGCAATTCTTTATTTTGCTTCGGTGCTCTGGATGGTCCATTTAGAAGCTGTAAAGGAAGGGTTAGAAGGGCTTAGAAAAGACCAGCTGCCCGACCTAAAAGTAACCTTTAAAAAGGGCTGGTTTTACATAATCCCCTTTGTTATTATTTTTGTCCTCCTTTTCGAGGGTTATTCACCCGGGTTGGCAGCTTTTTGGGCAATTGTATCCATATTTGGCATCGGTATGATCAATCCTCAGACGCGGATGAATTATTACGGTATAGTTGAAATGCTTACGCTTGCCAGCAAAAGATCCTTGTTAATAGGTTCTATGGCCGGCAGTATTGGGGTATTAATCGGGGTTGTGCAGCTTACAGGATTAGGTCTCAGGGCTTCAGAATTTATTGTTGATTTGTCAGCGGGTATTTTACCCCTGGCTATAATCATGGTTGGGGTTGCCTCATATATTTTAGGTATGGGATTAACAGTAACTTCATCATATGTAATCCTTGCCATTCTGGCTGTTCCAGCCCTAACAGAATTAGGTATTGCTGCGCTGGCAGCACACCTGATTGTATTCTGGTTTAGCCAGGACGCCAATGTGACTCCGCCGGTCTGCCTGGCAGCTTATACCGGGGCGGGGATTGCCGGCGCAAACCCGATGCAAACTGGCTGGCAGTCCTTTATGTTTGCCAGGGGCCTGTATGTAATGCCATTTATGTTTGCCTATGTGCCTGCTTTTTTGCTGGACGCTCCGGTTTACGATATAGTATTGAACTACTTAGCAGTCCTTTTCGGTTTACTGGCCATGGGAATATTTTTCAGAGGTTTTTTTGTTACCAGGATGTTCTGGTGGGAACGTATCATAGCCGCAGTGTCCGCCTTTTTGCTCTTTACTCCCTGTCATTACCAGGATTTAATAGGACTTGCGCTATTTGTGGGATTGTTTATCTTTGAAAGAAAAGTTTCTTTACCTAAGGCAATTCAGGACAAAGAACAAACAGCAGCAATAACAGAATCACAATAAACAAGGAGGTGATTTATAGAAGAGGGATCGTTGCTGTAGCTCTGCCCAGCTTATCGTAAGCAGTAATTGGCAGCAGTTTTGTTCAGCGTGTAAAAGAGTTCAGAATTAAAAAAACATGAAAGAGGGAGGTAAAGAAAGTGAAGAGAAGATTATGCTGGCTAGTTTTAGGGATGTTTTTAGTGGGTATGCTGACTATGGTTGTAGCTTGTGAGGATCCTGAGCCGGATGAACCGGTAGTTGATCCGGATGAAGAAGTAGAGGAAGAAGTTGATGAAGAAGTAGTAGAAGAAGAAGAAGTTGATGAAGATACTGTGGAATTTCTCAGTATTGTAACCGGCGGTACCGGAGGGGTCTACTTCCCTTATGGTGGAGGAATGTCTACGGTTATCAACCGTCATGTTCCTTACCTGCGCGCTACTGCAGAAGTTACCGGGGCGTCGGTGGAGAATACCCGGATGATTGCAGAAGAAACGGCTGAACTGGCCTTGATCATGAATGACGTTGCTTACATGGCATATAATGGTATCGGTGAACACTTTGAAGGTGACCCACAACCGATCCGCACAATTTTCGCCATGTATCCTCATCATTATCATGTAGTGGTGTTGGAAGACTCTGATGTAGAAACTATCGATGACATTCGCGGTAAAACAGTTTCCGTTGGAGCCCCGGGCAGCGGAACTGAGTTCAAAACTGATCTGGTTTTAAGCACGCTTGGGATCAGCTATGACGAGTTTGATGTGGTCAGGCTTCCTTTTGCCGAAACCGGCGTTGATTTAAGGGACGGTCGGATTGATGTCGGTATCTGGGACGTGGCTGCGCCTACATCTTCTATCGAAGAAGTTACCGCTACTCGAGATATCAGAATCATTTCATTTTCAGATGAAGAAATTGATACAATTACTACAGAGCACCCCTTCTATTCTCGTTTTGAAATGGAACCGGGAACTTACGCAGGCCAGGATGAGCCGGTTGTAAACCCCAGTGTATGGAACTCTGTAGTTGCTCACGAGGATTATCCTGAAGATTATGTCTATGATATTGTGAGTTCTATGTTTGAAAACATTGATCACCTGATTGCGATTCACCATTTCGCAGAATTTTCTACGGCGGAGAATACCATGGAACATGCTGTTATTCCACTCCATGCTGGAGCTGTAAGGTATTTTGAGGAACAAGGTATTGATATCCCGGATGAATTAATTCCGCCGGAGATGCAGTAACACCCGGCTTTAATGATGATCATTAATAGCTATTGCTCAAGCTTGACTGAAATTGTAAGACAACTAAAAAAGAGGAAAAGGATGCTTTTGCTCCTTTTCCTCTTTACCTTTTTAATCGCCATTATGCTCTATTTGGTAAACAATTCATACCATTACCTGGTCATTGAAAACTTAGAGCAGGCCGGTGAAAAGTATTATCTTCCCGTACAAGAAGAAGAAGAATTTACAATTAAGTATATTCACTCGGTAGATCTTTTACCGGTTTATGAAATATATAGCCATCATAGGGGCAATATTCAGCTAAAAGAAACCCATTTTTATAATTTTGGGGCCGGGATGGGCTTGCTTAAAGATAGAGGTGTTTATGTGGAAGAAGGAGATCTGCTGAAGATTATTGAAATAAATGAACAAGTTGAACCCTTTGTACTCAGGACCGGTGAGGGGCCCAATCAAATCCTGATGCATAGAGGTAAGAACTACATGTTGGCTGAACACTTTGGCAATGATGCCAGGCTGCTTTTAAAAACTACAGAGCTTTCCGGGATAGAGCTTTTCACAAAGGCGCTCATTCCAGGTGAAGAAATAAAAACTAAATAATCGAAAGGACTTTGATTTAGTTTTTATTTTCATGGACCATGCATATTGAACTGTGTTTGTTAAACAAGGTCATGCCTGTTACAAGTGAGATAATAATCAAACCCATAGTTTTTATTTAGGAGGTGCTTTTTTGTCAAAAGCAGAAAATCTGGAGAGGCAATATGTGTTAAGGTCATGGGCGGTTCAGGGGACAATGCCTTATGACGAAATCGTAGGAGGTAAAGGATGCTGGTTTTGGGATAAAAATGGGAAAAAATACCTTGATTTTTCTTCCCAGTGGATTAATACTAATATTGGCCATCAGCATCCCAAAGTAGTTGAAGCTATAAAAGAACAGGCTGAAAAACTATGTTTTATAGCCCCAAACTTTGGCCATGAATCAAGAGGCTTATTAGCCGAACAGATAGTGAAAGTCACACCTGGAGATCTAAACAAGGTGTTTTTTACCCTGGGTGGAGGTGAATCGAACGATAATGCTATCAACCTGGTCCGTCAGGTTACCGGCCGGTATAAAGTAATGTCGCGTTATCGTTCTTACCACGGTTCTACGTTGGGCGGACTAAGTATTAGCGGGGAGCCGCGACGTTTGCCGGCAGAGCCTCTCATGCCTGGAATAATCAGATTTTTTGATCCATACTGCTATCGCTGTAGCTTCGGTAAATCTTATCCGGGCTGTGGAATTGAATGCGCGGAACATATCCGTGAGATTATGCTGTATGAAAACCCGGAATCAATTGCAGCGCTTTTCTTAGAACCGGTAACCGGTACAAACGGTGTCTTTGTGCCTCCTAAAGAATATTTGCCCAGGGTAAGGGAAATTTGTGATGAATTTGGAGTTTTACTGGTAGCAGATGAAGTGATGTCCGGCTGGGGGAGGACCGGCAAATGGTTTGGTGTAGACAACTGGGACGTGGTGCCCGATGTGATGACCATGGCTAAAGGGGTAACCCAGGGCTATGTACCTCTCGGAGCAATTGTGGTCAATCAAAAACTGGCCGATCATTATGATGATAAAATGTTCTGGTGCGGTTTAACCTACAGTGGTCATCCCCTGGCCTGCGCTGCCGGTGTAGCTACTGTCAAAATATATGAAGAAGAAAACTTAATTGAGAACTCTGCCCGGATGGGTGAAAAATTGAGCAGTGGGCTAAAAAGACTAAAAGATAAACATCCTTCAGTAGGCGATGTTCGTTCAATTGGACTTTTTTCTTCTATCGAGCTGGTTAAAGATCGGGAAACAAGAGAACCTTTAGCTCCCTGGAATGGGCCGGATCCGGGGATTATGGCTAAGATTAATCATTGCTTGCGGGATAAAGGGGTCTATGTTTATATTCGCTGGAACTACCTGTTCATTGCCCCTCCGCTTTCTATCAATGAAGAAGAGCTTAATTTTGGATTAGAAGCAGTTGATCAATGCTTAGAGCTGGCTGATCAAGAAATTCAAGCTTAAACAGTAAGTCAGAGGTTTGACGAAGATTTTTACATCCGCCATTCCTCTGACTTATCTATTTAATGTCAGGCTTTAAATTTTGCTACTTGATATTCTTAAACTTTGATCTTAAGCTTTTTTCCATATCTTCGCTGAAACCAAGCGTTTTGTGTTCTTTTAAGATGCGCTTTACTTCTTCGTTAGCTCTGGTATATGAATCCTTGGATCCTTCAGCTTCCCAAACACTGCGCTGGCTCCGATCGGCATGAGTGGGGATATAGAATTCTTTGCGGACATTTTCAAATGTGTGCTTATGGTCCAGGAAATGCCCCCCCGGTCCTACTTCAGCGATAACATCCCTGGCGATCGTATTTTCGTTTGTTTCCACACCTTCTACGGCTCTCAGGGCCATCCCTACAGAATCGTTATCGATAACCATTTTTTCATAAGATAAAGTGGTGCAAAACTCTATGATGCCGAAAGCATCGTGAATGTAGTTGCAACCTGAAAGTGCTACAATCATAGCCGTATTTGCGCTTTCGTATCCTGCCTGGGCATCGACTGTTTTCGAATCAGACATGCCTCCGGTTCCGTAAATAGGCACTTTGTAGTACTGCGCCATTTGAGCACAACCGACATTAATCAAGGCTGATTCTATACAGCCCGCCAGATAGGTACCGCTTTGCATATTTATTGTACTGGCAACACTGCCGTAAATGGTAGGAGTCCCTTTATTGACCAGCTGGGCCAAAACCAGTCCGGCCAATGATTCTGCATTATTGATGGTGACTGTTCCGGCCATTGTAACAGGAGAAGTTGCTCCTGCCAAAGGCTCTGCCGGAGTTGTAACCGGAAGGCCGCGCTTGGCTATTTCAATCAAAAAGTCACTATAGGTGTTTTCCATCTTCAATGGGCTCATGATCAGGGTAATAAAAGAAACAAAGGGGCGATCCTTCAATTTTTCTTTTCCGCCGGCTATTTCTTCAGCCATTTCAATTACCGACATCATCCCGTCCATGGTGTAAATACCACCCATTACATGCTTTGATGTGTTGGCGAAAGAGTGAAAAAAGCGATTGACGTCTTCATCTTCAATAGAAACATCGCCTGCATAACAGTTAATCAGGAAAAATGCGACATTGTCCAGTGCATCAGTCATCTTTGCGTACCCGGCAACATCTCTTACTTCGGTTGGCCTTTTTTTGCCTGTATCGATATCAAGGGTGTTTAAGGCCGTGCCGCCTGTGCCCAGGTAAACGTTTGTTCCTTCTAAAACCAGGTCATTTTTCTCTTCCCGTCCGCAGAGCACAACTTTTGACGGAGCAGAATCAACTGCATCTTCAAGCATACCTCTGGGGATTTTGACTATCTTGTTTTCTTTGTCTGTTGTTGCCCCATTGTCGGCAAAGATTTGCATTGCCCTTTTATTGTGGACCTGGATACCTACATTCTCAAGCAGGTAGACAGAAGCTTCATGAATCTCTTTCATATCACTTTCACTAAAAACCTTGTAGCTTCCACCTTTGTACTGTTTAAACATAATTAAACTCCTTTCATTTTTAAAAAACCAAACTTATTTATTTTTTAGATCTTTCCCCTTACCTTAAAGAAAGGCTTTATCATGACTCTCCCAAAATAATTTGACTGCAATATTACTCCGGTTATTTCGCAACTACAGTTTTAACCACGCTCCTTCCTTTATTAAAAGAGGTGCTAAATAACTAAATCATTGCAGGTTCCCTGTTTTTATAATTAACCATGCATAGATCTTTAAATTAAACAAATGACAGACTATAAGCCTGCCTGATAAATAACTGGCCAAAGGTTAACTTGGGGAATGTGAATTAACTGTAAAGCAAGCTTGAATAGAAAACTACGTTTCATAGCCTCACTGGTTGATGCGCCTGTATTATTATAATGACTGTGGTAGAAAAGTGCATGATATCAAGATGCTAATAAGCTGCAGCTTTTTAGGAGCAATATTAAAATTCTGGTTTATCAATCAGGCCCTCGTTGTTACAGCCAAAAAGAGCTGCGATGTTTAATATATCAGATCGGGCTGTAATAACGAAACCCTGTTTGATTAACAATCATACTCCTTTCTTTTTGTATTAATCTAGACTTAGCTGCTCCCCTTGAAACAGTTAAAACCTTTAAACAGCTAAACTCCCATTAAAACTGAACTAATAAAAGCAGTTACGAGTAACTGCTATTTATATAATACGCCAAATTAAGGAAAATTACAAGTGATTTCAGGCCATTTTAATTATTCGAAAATGGCCCAGGTAGCATAAAGCATAGAGAGGCATGAAGAATCAGAATCATAGAGGTTCAGGTCTTTAATGATGAGTTTTAAAAAATGGAAGGTTATGGTTTATGTTTATTGAAAAAAGAATCAAGTTTTGAATTGTTGAATCGTTTAAAAAGATCCTTTCAAAACATTTACTTCTCCTTTTAATTTATTCTATGCTATCATATATTCATCATGGTCATAAAATTACGCATTGAATGGCCAAAAGCCATCTATCATATAACAACTAGAGGGAATGCCCGCAATGATATCTGCAGAGATGATCGGGATCGCAAAAGCATCTTTCTTTATTTTTTGGGAGGACTAATGATATGTGTGATACTATGGTTGCCCTGGGAAACAGCACTTTAGACGGCTCAGTAATTTTTGCAAAGAACAGTGATCGACAGCCCAACGAACCCCTGCTAACTATTAGAGTGCCCCGAAGAAAGCACGGTCCCGGCAAGAAACTGAGATGCACCTACTTAGAAATCGATCAAGCCGAGGAAACCTACGAAACCCTGCTTTTAAGACCATCATGGATGTGGGGAGCCGAGATGGGGGCTAACGAATTTGGCTTAAATATTGGAAACGAGGCTGTTTTTACCCGAGAGAAAACCGGTCCGGATAATTTAATCGGCATGGATTTGCTGCGCCTGGCCCTGGAGCGCTGCCAGACCGGCAAAGAGGCTTTGAGCTTGATTATTTCATTTCTTGAACAGTACGGACAGGGCGGGAACTGTGGCTTTGAAAAGCCATTTCATTACCACAACTCCTTCTTAATTGCCGACCCTGAATCGGCCTGGGTCCTTGAAACAGCAGGCCCTTACTGGGCTGCCCAGGAGGTAAAAGATATCAGGGTTATCTCTAACCGCCTCAGTATTGGCAGAGATTATGATCTGGCGCATCCGGACCTGGTTAAGAATGCGGTAGATAAAGGCTGGTGCAAAAACGAAACTGACTTTGACTTCGCCCGCTGTTATTCTCGCAAACTGCACACTTTTTTCAGCGGTTCCAGGCAGAGGAGTTCGATTAGCAGCTGCCGGTTGGAGAGTGAAAAGGGACGGATTACGCTGGAAACGGTCAAAGGTATTTTACGTGCCCACGAAGAAAGAGTAGAGGGTAAGCAGTTCCATAAGGCTTCACTGAAAAGTGTTTGCATGCATGCCGGTAATATAATCGGTGATCACTCTACCGGTAGCTATGCAGCCCGCCTGAAGGGAAACAGCCACACTTACCTCTTAACCGGAAGTTCTACGCCCTGCCTGGCTCTCTACAAACCATACTGGATGACCGGTGGAGAAAAATTCGCCTTCAAGCCCGGCCAGGAAGAAAAGGCCCTTAACTTCTGGTTGAAGCGGGAACGTTTGCACCGGGCTGTTTTGGAAAACAAGCTTCCCGGCCTTCATACCTACCTGGAAAAAAGAGATCAGATCGAGCTGGAAATAGGGCGCCTCCTGAACCGGATCAGGCCTGAATTGGATCAGGCCGCAGGCCTGCCCCCGTTAAGCCACGACCTCACCCCCGATTCCGGTTCTCTTGAAAAACAAAAAAAAGAGATAATGCAATACGCCTTCAAAGCCGAAGAAGAGCTTCTTGATAAAACCCTGTTGCAAATTCTTGCGCCTGATCAACCTGGCCGGATCAAAGGAAACCCGATTTTTCGTTGTTACTGGAAAAACCAGAATCAAAACTTAACCAATAAAATATCAAAGAGCATATTTCAAGAAGAATTATAGAAGCCGCAATTATTGAATGCTAAATTGCAAAAATGTAAATCTAAGCTAATTGCATAAAAGCAAACTATTATTGTATAATTAGTAAAATTAATAATCCTTATCATTTAAAACTATCTAAGGGTTTGTGAAAGGTGAGAGGTATCCTGTTAGATGTGGTTTAAGCGTTTGATTATACTTTTTGTAATTGTTATGCTTGGTGGATCCGCTTACTGGAGCTGGTGGTATTTCAGCATCCCGCGTGTTTCATACTTGACTTTGCAGCTTGATGAAGCCGTGGAAACCTTGCTGGTTTCCGGACGCGTAATCGGGGATGGAGCGGTTCCGCTTTCATTAGAGCAGCCAGGACAGGTTATGGCTGTAGCTGTCCAGGAAGGAGACCTGGTAGCAGAAGGAGATATTCTGGCTAATCTTGACGATATGCAGGCAGAAGATCTGGTTTTGCAAAGCGAGAGTGATTTGGAAAGTGCCAGGCTGGCCCTTGGTCGTCTTAAAAATAGAGATCTACCCCAGGCTCGTGAAAATTTAACCCAGGCATCCAGGCAGGCTGAACTGGCTGACAGGATTTACGAAGAAACTTATGAAGAAAAGTATGCGCCTATCCTGGAACGCCTGGAAAGAGCAGAAGAAGACGAACAGGAAGCCCGCCGTCGCTATGAGGAAAAAGAAAAGCTTTATAGCGATGGTGAAATGGAAATTGAAGATTTCAGGGAGGCCGGCACTGAGTGGGATCAGGTTAAAGCTGAGCTGGCAGTGGCGCAAGAAGAAGAAAAAGTTGTTGCGCGTGAAGTTGAAAGGTTAGAAGCCGAGCGTGATATAGTTTTATCCCGGTATAGATCGGCCCGCTCTGTTTTGGCTGCCCTGGAGAATGAAGACATCAGGCAGGCTCGGCTCAATATTACCCAGGCCGAAAATCGCCTGAAGCAGGCTCGCCGAAGCCTGGATAATACCGATCTTAGAGCCCCCTTCGCAGGATTAATTGCTGCAATTAATGTAAACCCGGGCCAGTACATAAATACCGGCCAGGAAATATTGACCATTATACCCGATCCGGATCGGACTTACCTGGAAGCCCAGGTAGACGAAGAATTTACAGGAGACATAACGGTTGGACAGGAGATTAAAGTTAGCAGTTCCGCTTTTCAGGATCGGACTTTTAGCGGCCGGGTCGACCGGGTTTCTCCCACAGTCGATCCATCCCGTGGCACTTTCAAAGTACGTTTTGTCCTGGAGCAATATGAACCCGATTTGCTACCTGACCTCTCTGCCAGCATTGAAATTGTTACTGAGCGGAATGATCAGAGCCTGATTATAGAACAGGGATATACTTTTTGGGAAGATAACCTTCTTTATGTATTTGTAGCAGAAGATGATATTGCCAGTTTACGTGAAATAAAAGTTGAAGATTTAGGCCGGGGCAATTACCTGGTGAAGGAAGGGCTTTCTCCTGGAGAGCTTGTCCTTGCAGATACCGGCCTGGAAGACGGTCAGAGAATTAGATTAAATGATTAAGGAAAGAAAAACCTATGTTCATCTGGAAAGCGGCCTTAAGGTTTTTAATTGAAGGCCGGTCGCAAACCTTATTTATTGCAGTTGGGATCGCTATCGGCATATCTGTGCTAGTGTTTTTAAATATTCTCATTACAGGCCTTCAGCAAGATCTGGTTAACACTACTGTGGGTGATTCTCCCCATATTGTGGTTACATCAAGGGAAGACCCTCTTCAGAGCCTTTTTAATCCTGAGGATGATATACTCATTTTAAGCCGATCGGGAGGAATGTTTGACACCTCCAGGCCTTTTAACGATTGGCAGTATGTTATGGATCAGCTTGGAAATAGAGAGCTGCTATCTGCTATTTCACCGGTAGCCGAAGGCTCTGGTTTTATTTCCCGAGGAGAAAAGACTGTCTCTATCAGGGCCCGCGGTGTGGATTTGAATCGGGCAGACGGCATTTATAATGTCAGGGACCGCCTGATCGATGGTGACTTTGTTGTTGGGAAAAATCAGGTCCTGGTAGGGATTGGTTTAGCGGAAGAACTGGACTTAACCCCGGGTGATCTAATTCGCCTTTCTGCCCTTGAGGGAAATGGAGGCGAACCGGGACCTGCAAATCCATCCATAGCCGGGAGTTATAGTGTCCGCGGAATATTCGATCTGGGCAGTCAGGCTGTCAATTCTTCTTGGGTTTTTATTTCCCTTGAGGGTGGACAGTCTCTCTACCGGTTATCAGATGGGGTAACTTCCCTGGAACTTCAACTCAATGATGTTTTTCAGGCTGAAGAACTGGCCCGGAATTTGGAAAAGAGCTATCCTTCTTTGTCCTGGAGCAGCTGGGAAGAAGAGAATCCGGACCTGCTTAGCGCGCTTAGCAGTCAAAGCATATCATCTTATGTAATACAAGCTTTTGTCCTTCTAGCTGTAGCCCTTGGTATTTCCAGTGTTCTGGCTGTCTCTGTGATGCAGAAATCAAAGCAGATTGGCATCTTAAAAGCTTTAGGTATATCAACAGCCGGAGTGAGCCGGATTTTTTTAATCCAGGGGGCCTTACTGGGACTGATCGGTTCAATTCTTGGGTCTGTAATTGGCGGATTTTTACTATGGGGCTTTTTTACATTCACGGCTGATGAAACCGGTGAACCCCTTTTCCCAATAACTTTTGATCCCCTGGTCTTTATCATGGCCATTGCAATAGCAACCCTGGCCGGCATGGGGGCGGCTGCCATCCCCGCCCGCCGTGCAGCTAAGCTTAATACTATCGAGGTGATTAAAAATGGCTAACCTGCTTTCGCTGGTTGACATTAATAAGATATACGGTAAAAAAGTTCAGACCCATGTTCTTAAAAATATAAACCTGGAATATGAAAAGGCCGAATTTACATCTATTATCGGTCAATCAGGCTCAGGCAAAAGTACCCTTTTAAATATCCTCGGTTCTCTGGACCGCCCGACCAGTGGTAGGGTTTATGCAGAAGGTAAAGACCTTACCACTCTTAATGACGATGCACTGGCTATTTTTCGCAACCAGATGATGGGTTTTATTTTCCAGTTCCACTATCTTCTTCCTGAATTTTCTGCCCTGGAAAATGTCCTAATCCCTCACTGGCTGGATCGAGGCTCTGCACAGGCTGAAAAAGTGACTCTGGCCAAAGAACTCCTGGAAAGAGTCGGGGTTTCAGAAAGGATGAATAACAGGTCAACTGACCTTTCAGGGGGTCAACAGCAGCGGGTAGCCATTGCCAGGGCTCTTATTAACCGTCCGAAAATAATCCTGGCCGATGAACCAACAGGAAATTTAGACAGTGAATCAGCCACGCAGGTCAACGGCCTGATGCGTGAAATCAATCAGGAGTTTAAAACCACTTTCATTATTGTGACTCACGATAACCATATCGCTGCTCAATGTGATCGAGTTGTTGAGATTAAAGACGGGATGATCGTTCAGGATTATCCGACTGCTGAAAAAACAAAACAGGAAAACTGGGAAAACCTGGCTCCCTGCTACTGCTTACAAAAAGAGGGTTTGGTAGAGTGGAAGCAGAGCAACTGAGCCTCATAAAACCTGTAACCTGGATACAAAAACCAGATTACATAACTTAAATCAATTGCCCTGCATTGGGGTAAAAGCATAATTGTGTTATAATTTAAACATTTAACACAGCTTTTTACTTTTAGAAAGCGGGTAAGCTATGAAAATATTTCATGGAACAATCATTACCTGTGATTGGGACAGCTCAGTTTATCAATACCTGGTTGAAGATGAAGGTAAAATTGCTTTTGCCGGCAATTATTTGCCTAATATTTATGCTAACCTTGAAAGTGCTGACTATATTGAGCTGGAAGAACGGGCCCTGCTTCCTGCTTTTGGAGACGGGCATATTCATTTTTCCCAGTGGGCATTATTTAATAGTACTTTCGATGTGCGCTCAGCCAGCTCCATTGAAGATACCGGCAAGATTATGCAGCTCTATGCCGCGAACGATCCGCAGGCCAAAATGATTCTTGGCTTCGGACATAACCCGCTTACTGTCAAAGAGAAAAGGTTGATTACCCGCCCCGAGATGGACAGGTTCATAAAAGATAAGCCTGCCGCTCTGGTTAGTTATGATGGGCATTCGGCAGTGGCAAATTCGAAAGCTATCGGCCTTCTGCCCTATAAAATCAGGGAATTACGCGGTCTTAACCTGGAAACAGGTTTAATCAATAGCGAAGCTTACCTAAAAGGCACCAACTATCTCATCAGCAAAATCCCTCTATCTGCAATTCTTACTTCTTTAATCAACAGCCTCAATGAACTGGCAGTTTATGGAGTCGGCCTTGTGCACACTGTAGAAGGGATAGGATACCCCAAAGATAGAGACGTCGATCTGGTCCGGTTTATAACAAAGGGTTCGCAGATAAGGTTCAGGACTTATTTACAAACCATGGATTTGAAAAAAGTTAAAAAGCGAAATTTGGCAGGGGTTGGCGGTTGTTTTGATTGTGCTCTTGATGGGTCTTTTGGCTTAAAAGATGCCGCTTTGCTGGAGCCCTACACTAATGATGATCACAATAACGGAACCCTGTTTTACAGTGATGGCAAGATCATTAATTTTGTCAAAAAAGCCAATCGGGCCGGCCTGCAGGTTCAGCTGCACTGTATTGGGGACGCCGCTGTAGTCCAGGCTGTTAAAGCCATAGAAGCCGCCTTAGAAGATTATCCTCGCGAAGATCACCGCCATACTTTAATTCATGCCTGCTTGATTCCTGATTATATTTTAGAAAAAATAGCTGAACTTGGTATTGGTATTAGCCTTCAACCGGGTATTTTAGTTTCCCAGCTGGAACCTCGCCATTATCTTGAAGAACTTTTGGGAAACCGGGCTGCAGAAATATGGCCGCTTAAAAAGCTAATGTCGATGGGTATCAATATCAGTGGTGGCTCTGATGGCCCGGTGACTAATCCTGATCCGTTAATAGGGATTTATGCAGCCTGCAACCACCCTGTATCGGGCTGCTCTTTAGATCTAAAGGATGCCCTCGCGATGTATACCTATAATATTGCCAATACTTCATTTGATGAAAAAAAGCTGGGCAGTCTAGAGGCTGGAAAAGAAGCGGATATGATTATTCTAAACAAAAATCCATATGATCTTAAAACCGCTTCGATTAATGATTTAAAAGTTGAAAAGCTATATCTTTCAGGTGAAGAATATAGTGGTAATAAAACAGTTGCTGGAGCGCTATTTAGCAGCCTGAAAACTTTCACTCGGAAAGAATATAATTGAGATCATATTCATAGTATAATTTTACTGGCAGTTCCGTTGCATGAGGAAAATGGAATTATAAGCATTTAACTGGCTTGAGGTTTCTTGACTGTTCAAGACATTCATAATTCTGAGACTCGCCTGACTATGCCCTGTTAAATTTTAGCCCACTGCTGGTTAGTGCTGGCACCTTTTTGGAGGCGGCGATGACAGCGCAAAAAGACCATTCTTATATTCACCCGGCAAAGCTTCTGGAGGTTTCATTTGATGCCACCAAAGATGGAATCTGTGTGCTCGATCCCGATTTTAATATTCTGCGGATTAACCGGGCCATGAGAGAGTGGTATAAGAATAAGCACTTCATAAAGGGCGGCAAATGCTTTCAGGTCTTTATGAACAGAGATGAACCCTGCGAAAAATGTCCTTCTTTTACTGCTCTAAAAACCGGTAAACCGGCGGTAGAAAAAATTCCTTTCAGAGTTAACAGTGAACAATGTCGGTGGATTGAGCTTTACGCCTACCCTCTTCAGAATGAAGCAGGCCGGATCGGCGGGGTAGTGGAATTTGTGCGAGATATTACTGAAGAACTAACCATCAGGCAGGCCCTGGAAGATAGCGAGAAGAAATACCGGGCCCTCGTTGAGCAATCCATAGAGATGGTTTACCTGCATGAGCTGGATGGCTCCATTGCAGAAGTTAATCAGGTTGCCGTGGAATGGACCGGTTATTCCCGGGAAGAACTGGACCGGATGAACGTGTTTGACCTGCACCCTGATTTGCATCCCACTGTGGATATTAAAGAAGACATAATCAGGCAGTGGCAAAACTGGGAACCGCAGAGTGGTGCTCATAATATTGAAACGGTGCACCGGCGTAAAGACGGTACTGTCATTCCGGTCAGCGTCAATAGCGGTAAAGTGCTGGTTGGAGAAAAAGCGATGATCCTGGCCCTGGTCAGAGACCGGAGCGAACAGTTAAAGGCTGAAGAAACCCTGCAGTACCAGTACCGTTTTGAAAGTATGATCGCCGATATATCTTCAACCTTTGTCAACGCTCCTGCAGAGGATATAGACCGGGCCATTGATCATGCCCTGGCTTTAAGCGGAAAATTTTTTGACGCCGATCGCAGTTATCTCTGCCGTTTTAGTGAAGATGGATTTTACATGGATAATACCCATGAGTGGTGCGCCCAAGGTATTGATTCAATGAAAGAAAGAAATCAGGGCTTTGCCCTTGATAAAGCGCCCTGGTGGGCGGAGCAGCTGCGCCGGGGGGATTATGTTTATGTGCCCGATGTAGATGTTGTGCCGCCTGAAGCAGAAAAAGATAAGCAAGAATTTAAAACCGAAAAGACCAAATCATTCTTAAGCATTCCAATGGTTAAAGATGACAAAGTGATCGGTTTGTACGGCTTCAAGGTAGTCAAAGAGAAAAGAACTCTTTCTGAACAGCAGATTAGCTTGCTTAAAGTTGTGGCTGATTTAATTACAGGAGCCCTGGTTAAACATGAATCCGAGGAAGCGCTGAAGGAATCAGAGGAGCGTTACCGTGAGATCCTGGCCACCATGGAAGAGGGTTATTATGAAGCTGATTTGGCAGGGAATATTACCTACTGTAATGACGCTGCCTGCTGCCTTTTTGGTTACGTGCCGGGCGAGTTGATTGGGATGAGCTATAAAAAGCTTTACAAAGATCCCGAAAAAGCCTATAAAACATTTTTCCAGGTATTTAATACCGGCAAACCTGAACGGGGGTTGATCCTGGAAATGTATCGCAGTGACGGAACGCTCGGGTACGGGGAACTCTCTATAACCCTGATCAAGGATAAGGAAGGTTACGTGACCGGTTTTAAGGGTATTGGCAGGGATGTTACTGATCGGATCCAGTATGAACAACGCCTGGAATACTTAAGCCTCTATGATCAACTGACAGATATCTATAACCGCGCCTACTTCGAAGCGGAGCTTAAACGCCTGAACGATGGGCGGCATTATCCGGTAACCATTATTTCTGCTGATTTGGATGGACTGAAGCTGGTAAACGATACTATGGGCCATGATGCTGGAGACAGGCTGCTCAACAACTGTGCTTGCGTGATCAAGAATACTTTGCGTTCATCAGATGTTCTGGCCCGGGTGGGCGGGGACGAATTCTCAGCCATCTTGATCAAAACCGGCCGGGAAACGGGAGAAAAAATCCTGAGCCGGATTCGGGAAAACGTGGAAGAGTATAACCGGGATAACGAAGAACTGCCACTGGGCGTTTCTTTGGGGGTGGCAACAACTGAAGGTCCGGGAGTATCGCTGAAGAAACTCTACAAGCGGGCTGATGATATGATGTACCGTGACAAGCTCTACAGCAGCAAGAGCAGCCGGAGCAAAATCGTCCAGAGCCTGTTGGCGGCACTGGCCGAAAGAGACTACATTACAGAGGGTCATGCCCGGCGCCTGGAGAATTTATGCCGTGCGGTGGGCGAAAAGATTAACTTATCCTCGCACCAGCTGGCAGACTTAGCCCTGCTGGCCCAGGTACATGACCTGGGCAAAGTAGGGATACCTGATCAGATCCTATTCAAGCCGGGGCCTCTAAGTGAGGAAGAATGGGAAATCATGCGCGGTCACCCTGAAAAGGGTTACAGGATTGCAACCTCCTCACCTGATCTGGCGGCAGTAGCCGATCTGATTTTAAAACACCATGAGCGCTGGGATGGAAAAGGCTATCCCCTGGGGCTTAGCTCCATTTCAATCCCGGTGGAATGCCGGATCCTGTCTGTTGTCGATGCCTTTGATGCCATGACTAACGAACGCCCTTACAACAAGACAATGACCCGGGAAGAAGCAATACAGGAGCTAAAGGATAACGCCGGAAACCAGTTCGATCCCGAATTGGTCCAGGTCTTTATTGCGTTGCTGGGGGAAGATCTAGAATGAAAAATACAAAACATTTGATCTTACGCGCCGGACAGGTCATCTCTGGTTTTTTTCGTGCGGTTTATTATAGCCTGGATAAATTTCATATTAAGCGGTAAAGAATATATTATGGAGTCATTGTTATGGACCCATAATAGATGTGACATTTGCCTTTCAGTAAGATATCATATTGCACATGGATCAAATTATGCTTCCCACCGGTGACCGGTTAACCCGAGAAGATAAAGCTATTGTGGTCAGGTTTGCAGGTGCCCGCAGGCTGCTCAGTACTTCCGTTTTGAACGGGGGTTGCCGGACCGATTTATCCTGCCTTTTTAACTACTGCGAGGTCTACGGTAAAGCGGATGAGCGCTGCACAATGCGGGCTGCCACCTACGAAGAACACCTGTGTTTACTTGCAGAAGAACTTGGTTTGGATCCCCTCTTTACCACCGGTTTAAGCACTGCGGCCAAGATGAAATATGCCCAGATAAACAGTGAATCTCACAAAGATTTTAGCGTTACGGTAATAGCTACCGGCGGAATCGATGTTAACGGTAGCCGCGCAGGAGATCCGGCCTTATGGCATGAGCATAATGGCAGGTCTTATCCTTATGAGCCCGGCACGATCAATATACTGGTATTCATTGACGCAAAATTAAAAGAAGCGGCGTTGACCCGGGCCCTGGTTACTGTAACTGAAGCAAAAACTGCTGCTCTGCAGGAGGTGCTTGCCCCCAGCTGTTACTCTCGCGGCCTGGCTACGGGATCGGGTACCGATGGCACCATCATTGTCAGCAACTTAGAGGCCCCGGTGGCCCTGACTGATGCTGGCCAGCATAGTAAATTGGGTGAATACATTGGAAGAGTGGTTAAAAATACGGTAAAAGCAGGACTAACGGCAGAAAATGGGTTCATTTCTTATGCCTGCAGCAGTATTTTAAGACGGATCGGCCGGTTCGGTATCACCGAAGAAGGCCTGTGGGGGAAATACTGTTCACTTAAGAACCCCTTTAATTTAAACCGGGATGATTTTAGATGCAGGCTAATGAGGCTGGATAAGGACTCTTCTTTGATGGCCCTGGCTGCGGTTTATGCCCATATTTTAGATTTACTGGACTGGAACCTGATTGATAACAGGGCTGCTTTGCGCATGGTTAGAGATCTTTTAAAGGGAAATACTGCCGGCATAATTGAGAAGTCAAAGCCAGCGGCGGTAAAATTTAATAGTACAGGAGATTGTAAGATCGATCCTTTCCAACCTCTTAAAGATTTAAAAAGCATAACCATTCAGGACATATCCGCCCCGGAAATGATAGAACAGCTGGTGGCTTGCTTTTCCTGGTTCCTGGTTGCCTGCCTGATCTATGAACTTTAACCTTGCAGTTAATGCAATTTAAAAAGGGCAGCGGCATTTAAACGGCTTTTCCCAGGATTAATTACTACCAGCGGCTTACTTAAAAAACATCTATTCGTAAATTCCCAGACTAAATGCTACACCTTCGTCCACTGTGGAACTTACTTTGGGAATTTACTATTTTTTATTTTTTGCCAAAATTCCTTGACAGCCCCGGTTAATTAGTGTATAGTTAAACCAGAAGTTCTGTAAAAGCCGGAACGATAATGGCAAACCTGCCGAAAGGCAGCGACGCAAAGCTAAAGGGCCTAAAGCTCTAAAAGGAGCAAAGGTAGCCTGGCCACCGAAACGGGTTTTTTATTTACAGCAAGAAATAAAATAATATTTGCTGGTCGTTTAGAATGTGAAGCTCGCTTGCGGGCATCATAAATAAACCTGACCGACAAAGGCAAACCTGCCGAAAGGCAGCGACGCAAAGCTAAAGGGCCTAAAGCTCTAAAAAGAGCAAAGGTAGCCTGGCCACCGAAACGGGTTTTAATTGTTTCACTTTGTCGGTCCCTCTGAAGGAGGGACTTTTTGATGAAAAAGATAAGATTACTAAGGAGCGCAGCTATCTGCCTGGTAGTTGCAGTGGTATTGGCGGCAGGACTATTCCTGTTTACAGGCGAAGAGGCCGTATTTGTGAACAGCAAAGTGGAGGCTGATCTTAACGGCCATAGTGGAGCACTAAATTTTGAGGCAGCCAGTGAAGCCTCAGCGGAAACAGCTGAGACTGCACAAGAACAGATAAAAGCAGAAGGTGAAAGTGAAACAGAAGAACCTGCAGTCGTCAGTGGAGATGAAGAAGAAGGTTCAAGTGACGAAGAAGAAAAGGAAGAGCAGGCGCCTGAGGAAAAAGCGGATCAAGAGGAAAATGAACAAACAGATTTAGCAAAACCAGATCAAGAAGAAGATAAACAGGCAGCTGAAGAAACTTCAAATCAAACAGAGGAAATTGAAAACTCTAAAGAGCAGAATCTATCAGATGAAATCCCTGTCATACAAACCCAGGGTTTAGAAGCTGAAGCCGAACAGAAAGAACCCGAAGCTGAGACTGAAGCGGAAGTAACTGTAGAAGCCGATCAAACTGCAGTAGAACCTGCACCCGTGGTACAGGTATCATATTCCTGGGGTGGAGCAAGGAACTTTACCTTCAGAACGGAAGTAACCCTTACCAATAATGGCAGCAGCACTTCAGAAAATGTCAGGGTTTCAGTGCCTCTGCTGGAAAACCGTTCACCATACCAGACCACCACTTTAAGGTCGGTAAACTACAATGTGGTATCTACCTCTGGTCGGGTAAGCACATTTAACCTGGGTAATCTTGCCCCCGGCGAAACTAAGACCATCGTTGCTGATTTTGATGTGGCGCTGCGCACGGTTTCCCTCAACTCAAGCAATGAAACAATAGAAAAAGCACGCCAGGCTTTTGAGCAATATAAAGGTAGCGTCAACTGCCGCACCCTGGCCCTGGGCTTTATCAGTAAAAGCCGTGAGCTGGGCATAGAAGCAAGAGAAGTAATTGGCTATGCCCGTCCCGAGCACGGACCGATGACCGCCGGTTCTCTGGCCGGCGCACGCCACAGCTGGGCTGAGTTCTATGTTGACGGCCTGGGCTGGGTCCCGGTTGATTTAACTTTTAAGTATTTTGGTGAGTTTCCCCACCACTCGCATGTAGTGGAAAGTTACAGCGACGAATCAATTCAGGTTAATTTTAACGGTGGAAACTTAAGCGCAACCTGGAGCAATGCAATTTACTAAATGCATCCCTCCTTCAATCTTTTAGAGATGCATATTATTAATGAAAAGAAGCCCCGAACCTCCACTGTCGGGGCTACTTTTCGTGGTTTTTTTGGATGAGCATGGACAAGCGATATCTTTTGTGCTACCATTAGTAAAATTAAATAAACGCATTGAGGTGCCTTTAAAAGGCGAAGAGGGAAACCGGTGCAAATCCGGTGCGATCCCGTCACTGTAAGCAGGAGCTAACCCCACGATTCCACTGGCAAAAAGCTGGGAAGGAGGGGAAGGCGATGATTGTAAGCCAGGAGACCTGCCTGAATGTCGCTACGTTCCCCTTCGAGTGAAAGGGCTGGTCGCGAAAAGCGCCTAAAGTGATTTCACCAGGCGTTTTTTTATAAATAATGACTCCGGCTTCTTTGAATGAGAAGGTCGGAGTTTTTTTATTAGAGCAAGGAGAGTGCGTTAGTTGGAATCATTTTGCCCTCTGCAAATTGATTTAAATGACAGGGAATGCCTGGTAATCGGCGGCGGTATAGTGGCCGGGCGCAAAGTTAAAACCATGCTGTCCTACCGGGCTAAAGTAACCGTTTTAAGCCCTCATCTTTCTATGGAGCTGTCCGGGCTGCTAAAAGAAGATAAAATCTTCTACCAGGCCGACATTTACCGCCCGGTATACCTGAAAAACAGCTTTTTAGTGATCTGCGCTACTGATAGCGTTGCAGTAAATCGCAGGGCTGCCAAAGACTGTATCGAGCGTGGCATTCTTGTTAACACAGTGAGCGATCCCGGGATGTGCACTTTTTTTCTGCCCGCCCTCTACAGGAAAGGCCCTTTAACTTTAACTGTATCCACTGCCGGGAAAAGCCCGGCTTTAGCCAGCCGGCTGAGAGATGAGCTGGCCGGGAATCTCGAGCAATCTTATGCTGATTTTGCCGATTTTTTAGGTCATGCCCGGGCGCTGATCTTAGAAAAGGTGCAGGACCAGGCCAGGAGGAGAGAATTGTTAGAGCATTTGGCCGGTGAGGATTTTTTTAATGAATACAAAAGCCTGCCTGATAAGCAGGCTTGGCAAAGACTTGAAGAATTACTCCAATCTGAAAAAAACCAGGAGCGGAATTAGTGGGGAAAAAATGGTTGAAAGGCCAGACATCATTAGAAATGGCAATAAAAAGCCTTGTTATCGGCACCAGGTGCAGTAAGCTTGCCCTGATCCAGTCCAGCCTTGTAAAAGAGGCGCTTGAGCGCACTTTTCCGGATCTTGTGGTGGAATTAAAAGAGATTAAAACCACCGGAGATGTCATAACAGATATTCCCCTGGAAAAGATTGGCGATAAGGGGATTTTCATTAAGGAACTGGAAGCAGCGCTGCTGAAAGAAGAAATTGACCTGGCGGTGCACAGCATGAAAGATATGCCTACCATTTTACAACCAGGGCTCAAAATAGGGGCGATTATGGAACGTGAGGAACCCTGGGATGTATTTATTTCTGCCAAAAAAGTTGCAAAGCTTTCCGATTTAGCAAAAGGGGTTTGTATCGGAAGCAGCAGCCTGCGGCGTCGGGCACAGCTTTTACATCACTACCCTAATCTTGAGATAAGCTCGATCAGGGGCAATCTCGATACCCGGCTTAAAAAAATGCAGCGGGGCGAGTGTGAAGGTATTATTCTCGCTTACGCTGGAGTGAAAAGGATGGGTTGGACCGATTTGATCAGCGAGATTATTCCCGGTGAAATTTGCCTTCCCTCTGTGGGGCAGGGGGCGATTGGCATTGAAATCAGGTCAGATGACCGAACAGCAGAAGCGCTGGTAAAGGCTCTGCATTGTGCCCGTACCGGTGTGGCGGTAGAAGCCGAGCGGGCTTTTTTGCGCAGGCTTGAAGGTGGTTGCCAGGTGCCAATTGGAGCTCTTGCCCGCTGTAATAAAAAGAGCTTACAGTTGACCGGCATGGTGGCTTCTCTTGATGGGAACTTGATGTTTCGAGATGAAAAAATAGGCAGCATTGATGAGGCGGAAACTATAGGGATTAATCTGGCAGAAGATCTGCTGCAGGAAGGATGCGGCAGTATCCTTGACCAGATCCGGCAGGAGTGTGAATTAAATGATGAGTGATGGAGCTAAAAAACATGCAAAAAAAAGCGGCCTGGTTTATTTGATTGGGGCCGGCCCTGGCGATCCAGGGTTGATCACCCTGAAAGGGCTCAAATGCATCAGCAGGGCGGAGGTTGTGGTTTATGATCGCCTGGTTTCTAAACGCCTGCTGCAATATGCCCCTTTCGGAGCGGAATTGATTTATGTGGGTAAAAAACCCGATCGGCATACCCTGAAGCAGGATCAGATCAATTCCCTGCTGGCAGAAAAAGCTTTGCAAGGTTTAGAGGTAGCTCGTTTAAAAGGTGGCGATCCTTTTGTGTTTGGACGCGGCGGAGAAGAAGCGGCTTTTTTGGTCGAAAAGGGCATTGATTTTGAAATTATTCCCGGCATAACTTCTGCAGTAGCGGTCCCTGCTTATGCCGGGATACCGGTCACTCACAGGGGCCTGGCTGCCGGCTTTACAGTAATCACCGGCCATGAAGACCCGGAAAAGAATGGATCTGATTTGGACTGGTCCGCCCTTTCTAAAGGTGCTGGCACCAATGTTATTTTGATGGGTATGGGAAAGCTGGATTTAATTGCTAAACGGTTGATAAACGAAGGCCTTTCGCCTTCTACTCCAGTAGCTTTAATTCAAAATGGCACCCGGGCCGGCCAGAAAATTTTGACCGGCTCCCTGGAAGATATAGCGATGAAAGCAAATATGGAAGGCTTTAGTCCGCCGGCCATCATTATTACCGGCAACGTAGTAAGCCTGCGCCGGGAGCTAAAATGGATTGAAAAAAAACCCCTTTTCGGGAAAATAATTGTTGTATCAAGAGCCCGGGCCCAGGCCAGCGCTTTTTCAGAAAAATTGGAAGCCTTAGGTGCAGAAACGATCGAATTTCCGGCGATTAAAATAGAACCTCCTGAGGATTACGGGCCCCTAGATCAAGCCCTGGAGAAACTTAATCAGTATCACTGGGTGATATTTACCAGTGAGAACGGGGTTAAGTATTTTTTTTCCCGCTTAAGAGAAAAGGACCTTGATATTCGCAGTATGAAAGAAGCCCGGATCTGTGCTATTGGCCCGAAAACAAAAGAGGCTTTATCAGATAAAGGGCTGAAGGTCGACTTCATGCCTCCACAGTACAGGGCTGAAGCTGTTGTGGATCAGATCAAAACTGAAATCAGGGCCGGTGAAAAGGTGCTTCTGCCCCGTGCCGATCTCGCTCGCCCCATTTTAGCGCAGGCGCTGGAAGAACTCGGTGCCCTGGTGGACAATATCAGCTGCTACAGTACCGTCCGCGGTGATGCAGACGTCAAATTGTTAAAAGAACTTTTGACTGAAAAAGAGGTGGATATGATTACATTTACCAGCTCATCCACCGTTAAAAACCTGGTTGCTATGCTTGGCCGAGAAGCAAAAAATCTTTTGAACGGGGTGGCTCTGGCTGCCATCGGCCCCATTACTGCTGACACGGCCCGAGATAAGGGCTTAACAATAGCAGTGGAAGCTGAAGAATATACTATAGCAGGTTTAGTAGAGGCTATAAAAGACTACTTTGGTCATCAAACCTCTGAAGGAGCATCTAAATGAATATAAAACAGACAGGACATTTAATAAAGACTCCAAAATTCAGGCCGCGGCGCCTGCGGGCTACCGAAGCAATACGCAGCATGGTCAGGGAAACAAAACTATTACCATCTGATTTGATCTATCCCATTTTTGCTGTTAATGGCACCGGCAGAAAAGAACCGATCGAGCCTTTGCCGGGGATAAACCGCTTATCAGTAGACTATATTCTTGAAAAAGCAGGCGAAGTCCGGGCTCTTGGCATCCCGGCGCTCTTGTTATTTGGCATTCCTGCTTATAAAGATGCGCGCGGTAGCGCGGCCAGTGATCCGGAAGAAGCAGTGCAGAGGGCGATTAGCGCTATCAAAGAGCGCTTTCCCGAGATTTTGGTCATTACCGATCTTTGTTTATGCGAATATACTGATCACGGGCACTGCGGCGTGGTTGAAGATGGGCGGGTCGATAACGATAAAACCCTGGAAGTACTGCTTGAAGCCGCTCTTTCCCATGCCCGGGCAGGGGCAGATATAGTAGCACCCTCAGATATGATGGACGGCCGGGTGGCTGCTATCCGGGCCGGGCTGGATCAGGAAGGATTTTGTGAAACGGCTATTTTATCTTATGCCGTTAAATATGCTTCTGCTTTTTACGGCCCTTTTCGCGAAGCGGTTGGATCGGCTCCCCGGCATGGCTGCCGCCGTTCTTACCAGATGGACCCGGGTAATGTTAGGGAAGCTCTTAAAGAAGCAGCTCTGGATGTTGAAGAAGGAGCCGACATGATCATGGTTAAACCGGCTCTCTCTTACCTTGATGTTATTAGAGCTGTGCGTGAGGAGGTCAATTTACCACTGGCCGCCTATAATGTCAGTGGTGAATACGCTATGGTCAAAGCAGCAGCCGAAAATGGTTGGATTGATGAGCAAAAGGTGATCATGGAGCAGCTTTTTTCTATGAAGCGGGCCGGGGCAGATTTGATTATCACTTACCATGCTTTAGATGTTGCCCGCTGGTTAAATGACTTTTAAGATCTACCTGGCTAGCGGGGTTTCATTTTAATGAGTGTTAAATGATAAAAAAGGATGAAAATATTTGAGGGCGTTAGCATAACTGAATGGAATTAATTATTGAGGACAATTTTGAGATGGAGGGATTAAGTAATGTATGAAAAGTCACGAGCCTTATTCGCCGAAGCGAAAGAGGTCATCCCGGGTGGAGTGAACAGCCCGGTCCGGGCCTTTAAATCGATTGCCCACCAGCCGCTATTTATCGAGCGGGCGGAAGGAAGCCGTGTGTATGATGTCGACGGTAATGCCTATATCGATTACGTCTGCTCCTGGGGAGCTTTGATCCTGGGCCATGCTAACTCCCGGGTTGTAAAGATGATCGCAGAAACAGCGGCAAAAGGGACCAGTTTTGGAGCACCTACAGTATTAGAAACGGAAATGGCGTCCCTGGTGGTCGATGCGCTGCCTTCTGTTGATCAGGTCAGGATGGTCAATTCGGGCACCGAAGCGGTGATGAGTGCTCTTCGCCTGGCTCGTGGTTATACGAAACGGGATAAAGTTATCAAGTTCAGCGGCTGCTATCACGGACACTGTGACAGCTTTTTAATCAGGGCCGGATCTGGTGCTGCTGCTCTGGGCTATCCGGACAGCCCGGGAGTAACCGGCGGCACTGCTACTGATACCATTCTCCTTCCATACAATGATCTGGAAGCGGTAAAAGCAGTTTTTAAGCAGTTTGGCGAAGATATTGCAGCGGTAATTGTCGAACCTGTAGCCGGCAACATGGGCCTGATATTGCCCGAAGACGGATTTCTGCAGGGGCTGCGCCAGGTGACAAAACAGCATGGTGCGCTGTTGATTTTTGATGAAGTAATTACCGGTTTTCGGGTTGGGCCGGGCGGCGCCCAGCAATGTTTTGATGTATTTCCCGATTTAACTACCCTTGGTAAAATTATTGGCGGAGGCCTGCCGGTAGGCGCTTATGGTGGCAGGCGTGAAATTATGGAGCACCTGGCTCCGGAGGGGCCGGTTTACCAGGCCGGAACACTCTCCGGTAACCCGCTGGCCATGGCTGCCGGTGTGGCTACATTGCAACAATTAAAAGAACCCGGCTTTTACGAAGCGTTGAATAATAAAAGAAAGAAATTGGAAACCGGGCTGGCCGAAGCGGCAGCTGCTGCGGGTATTGCCATTAGTCAGGCTGGAACTGGGTCTATGTTCGGCACTTTCTTCAATGACGGGCCGGTGGTCGATTTTGATAGTGCCGCCAGTTCTGATGGTGAACGGTTTAAAATCTTTTTCCGGGCACTGCTCAAAAGCGGTGTTTATATCGCCCCCTCTCAATTTGAAAGTGGTTTTGTCTCCGCCGCCCATAGCGAGGCGGATTTAGAAGAAACTGTTGCTGCGGCAGAGAAAGCTTTTGCTGCCCTGAAAATACACCTGGAACAGCAACAAAAGGCTGCTAAGAGGATTTCTTAAGCAAAGTTGGAGGTTATTACTGATGCAAATTATTGCACTTGGCATCAACCATAAAACAGCGGCCCTGGAAACCAGGGAAAAGATTGCCTTTGCGGCTAAAGACAGGGCTGGTGTCTACACCTGGCTTGGCAGCTGTGAACCTGTTTCTGAAGCAGTCATTTTGTCAACCTGCAACCGTACTGAAATCTACGCCTGCTGCCGTGATGCGACGGAGGGAAGGCAGGCCATGGTCAAGATGCTGGAAGTTGCCAGAGGGGTGCAGTTTTCTGAAATCGAAAATAGCCTCTACTTCTATAGCGGTTTCGAGGCTGTTTCCCACCTGCTGGCAGTAACGGCCGGGCTCGATTCGATGATTTTGGGTGAAACACAGATCCAGGGCCAGGTTAAGGAAGCTTTTGAAGAAGCGTCAGAAGCCGGCGCAGTGGGCAAAGCCCTGCACGGCCTGTTTCGGCAGGCAGCCAAGTGCGCCAAACGGGTTCAGACTGAAACCAGAATCAATCATAACTCGGTTTCGGTCAGTTATGTGGCTGTAGATATGCTTAAAAAAGAACTGGGCAGTTTCGATCATCTGGCGGTCCTGGTCATCGGAGCGGGTAAAATGTCCAGGTTGACCTTGCAGCATTTGTTCGAATTTGGAGCCAGGGATATCCGGGTTACCAGCCGCACTTTCGAACGGGCCAGCGACCTGGCTCACCTCTTCAACGCCAGGGCCATAGATTTCACCCGCAAGGAGGAGACCCTACCGGCCATCGATATTATTATTACCTCCACCGGGGCGCCTCACTTGATCCTGCGCCGATCGGATTTAGAAAAAGTGATGAAAAGAAGAAAGTACAGGCCTTTGTTTATCATCGATATTGCTGTGCCCCGGGACGTGGAAGCGTCCGTGCGTGATATGAAACGCGTCTATTTATATGATATGGATAGTCTCCAGCAGGTGGTAACTGCCAATCAAAAGGAACGCGAAAAAGAAGCTTTGGTTGCCAAAAACCTGGTGGCAGAAGAAACGGAAGAATACCGGGAGTGGTTTAAAGCGCTGGATATTGCCCCGGTAATCAAGGCCCTGCGCCAGAAGGCAGAGCGGATCCGACAGGTGGAGACGGAAAAATGCCTGGAGAAAAAACTGGGGCGCTTGAATGAAAGAGAAAAGCAGGCTGTTGAAAACCTGACTCGTTCGGTTATGAACGCCCTGCTCAAGGAGCCGATTATAAACATGAAAAGCACTGCAGTTAAAGAAACGGACGATTTCCACCTGGAATGCCTCTTTTACCTTTTCAATCTGCAGCAGGAATTCGAAACCTCCGGGCATACTGTATCGGTGGAAGCGAACCGGGCTCTGGAAAATTATGGCTTAGAAAAAGAAAAAAACCGTGAAGGAGGAAAGGTAGATGGGCGGTAATCATTCTCAGCATGGCAGCCTTCTAGGAGGCCGGTCGGGATATCTGGTTAGGCGCAGACCCCTTGAACCGCGCAGCAAGCTGGTTACCGGAATCATCTTTGTTTTCGGAGTGATCAGCATCGGGGAGCCCTTGCTGCTTGTAGCGGCTTTTAGCTTTGCCGTTATATTTGCCGTGCAAGGTGGATTTACGGTGGGACAGCTTTTTAAAAAGCTGTCCTTGATTGTGCCTTTCCTGGCCCTGATGGGCATCCCTCTGCTACTGGGATCTGGTTTGCCACCAACTCCTGAGCGGGTGGGACTGGCTTCTTTAATCCTGCTCAAAGCCCTGACAGCAATGACCTTTACACTTTATGTCTTTTTCAACCAGCCTGTTGAGGAGATGCTGGAAGCAATGGATCACTTAAAAGTGCCGCCCGCCGTAACAGCTGTTATCTACCTGGCTTATCGCTATGGTTTCCTGTTTATTCAGGAAATGCAGACTACTATCAAGGCCCTGCAGGCCCGGTTATTCAAGGCCCAGCTCAGCAGGCAGTCGCTTCCGGTCTACGGGGAAGTGGCAGGCGGTCTTTTTATTAAATCGCTCAACCGTTCAGAAACCGTCTACCGGGCTATGGCTGCGCGGGGCTTTGACGGAAAGATCCCTGTCGGTAAACCCAGGCCAATCACAAACCCGGACCTGGCCATGGCAGCCGGGCCGGTAATTTTTCTGGCCGCCTTATTAATCCTGGAACAGGTGGTGTTATGATGTCCTATGCCTTAGAAATAGAAAACTTATGCTATGCTTACCCGGATGGCACTCCGGCTTTGCACGGGGTTACTCTGAAAGTCAAGAAAAAGAAAAAAACAGCTGTTCTGGGTACGAACGGCAGCGGTAAGACTACCCTGCTCTACCACCTTAACGGAACCATCCCGATCCAGGAAGGATTGGTCAGGGTGATGGAATGTCCGGTATGTAAAGAGAATATATCCCGCATCCGGCGGATGGTGGGCCTGCTTTTCGATAATCCCGATAATCAACTTTTTTCAACCACCGTCTTTGGTGATATTGCTTTCGGCCCTCGCAACATGGGCCTGGTGGAGGAAGAGATCGAAACAAGGGTTGATGAAGTGATCCGCAGGGTGGGAATCGAAGATTTGGCCGAGCGCCCGCCCTACAGCCTCAGCCTGGGCCAGAAGAAACGGGCTGCCATTGCCGGCCTTTTGGCAATGCGCCCGCAGATAATGGCCTGCGATGAGCCATTTTCAGGGCTCGACCCGGCCGTAGCTGCACAATTCAGAACGATCCTGGATCAATTGAAGGAGCAGGGAAGAACTCTCATCTACAGCACCCACGATGTTGATCTGGCCTATGGATGGGCCGATGAAGTGGTGGTTATGAAAGAGGGACAGATCCTGAAATCAGGAGCGGTGGACATGCTGCGTGATGAAAGCTTGATGAAGGAGGCTTCTTTACAGCTGCCTGTGCTGGCCGAGCTTTTCAAGAATAGCGCCTATAAACCTAGAACTGCTGCAGAAGCTTCCCGAATTTTGTCCGGTTTAGGGTTTAAGGCTGCTTCTGATGGAGCAGGCTTATAAACCGGACTTAAGGAAAGAGGCTTAGTAATTAACAGGGGAGGTGCGTTATCAAATCTGACTGCTGAAAAGGTTTCTGCCCGGCCGGTTTGAGCGGTAACAGGTTTGAGTAAAAGCATGAGATAATGGCGGTTTTTTAACACTGAGCGAATTAAGCGTTATTAAATATTCTATGAATGTTTTGGTTTAGGGTCGCGGATGCTAAATTAAATGATTGGAGAAATAGGAGGAAACAATTGATGAAGAAATATTTCTGGATTTCAGCTTTAGTGCTGGTTGGATTGCTGACCATGGTAGGCTGCGAAGAAGAGGCGCAGACGGCAGACGATCACTACGGCCAGGATCATTCTCATCATGAAGTGATCACAATATTTGAGGTTATTGACCGCCGGGCGGAAGAAGTAACCGCCTATGTCCATGGCGATCACTGGCACGGCAACCTGCCTGAAATACCCGAAGGTGAAAACATATCCCTCGGTGCTTATATCGAAGAAGATGATGAGGAAGTGCTGCTTGACGGCGATCATCATGCTCTGGGTGTGACCCTGGCCGACGGAGCTGAAGAAGGTATTGTCAACTTCGATCTGCACGGTGACCATGTGCACATCATCGGAGAGCAGGAAGGCGAAACCATGGTGGTTTTCCAGTTTATCCATGATGGTGATGTTGAATACGTAACTCCGCCGCTAGAAGTTAAAGTCAAATAATTATCCTGGTAATTATTTATCCAGATAATTATAGCAGGAAGGAGTTGTTTTTATGCATATCGCAGATGGCGTATTGAGCACATCCGTGGCAGCCGGCACCTCAGCGGTAACTGCTGCCACCCTGGCTTATTCAGTCAAGGGAATGACAGAAGAAGAGATGCCGAAAACCAGCCTGATGGCCGGGGTATTTTTCGCCGTGTCCCTGATCAGTATCCCTGTGGGCCCTTCAACAATCCATCCTTTGTTTGCCGGTTTGCTGGGAGTGATCCTGGGCAGACGGGCCCCGCTGGCTATTTTCGTGGGCTTGCTGCTCCAGGCTGTGCTGTTCCAGCACGGGGGGCTAACCACTCTTGGCGCCAATACCCTGATGTTGGCGGTTCCGGCACTTTTATCCTACCGGGTTTATCATGCCTTAACCGGCCGGCCTGTTTTTTTCCGTGGGGCCCTGGTCGGCGGTTTGTCAGTGGCGATTACTGTTTTTCTACTGGTAATTCTTTTGATTCTAACTGATATGGCCTTTACTGAAGGCACTTTTTCAGTAATCAATATCTTGATTCTAAGTCACCTGCCGCTGATGGCAATAGAAGCGGTAGTTACCGGCTCTGCTTTGCAGCTGATTTATAAAGCCAGGCCGGAAATACTTGGAGAGATTAGAGATAAAAAAGAGGCTGTCGCAAAGGGCAGCCGGACATAGGAAACATTTTAAAGTATTGAAATTTATTAAGGCTTATTAATATTTGGAAGGGTACCGTTCTTCACTCCTTTCTTACGGCAGGCAATATGCCTTTAACCCTTCCGGTTAAATACTGTCCCTTTCCGGTGTCTGAAAGCCATCAACCCGGGAAGGGGCAGGCCACTTTTTTATTTTGGTAAAGCATCATAGTATAATTATAAACTACTGTTGATAAAATCCGAGGTGGTAAAGATGTTTAAAAAATATAGGTCTATTATATTACTTCTGGGAGTGCTGGCAATACTCCTGTCCGCTTCTCCGGTTTTTGCCCACCTGATGCTGATCGAACCGGTAGAGGAGGGCAGGGTGAGAGTGGCTTTTGATGACGGCAGTGCAAACCGCCACGCAGAAGTGGTGGTTTATGATGAAAATGAGAACGAAATTGCCAGGGGAGATGTCGACGGCGAGGGTTATTTCAACTATGATCCGCAAGAGGCGGAGCTGCTGGTAGCAGATGATGGTTTCGGCCACCGGGCCGAATATGTCGCGGGGGAAG
Source organism: Syntrophomonadaceae bacterium (assembly GCA_003567725.1). GTDB lineage: Bacteria > Bacillota > Dethiobacteria > DTU022 > DTU022 > B1SED10-74M. Next base: position 42,120 of record PWYU01000021.1, read on the forward strand.
AAACACAGCAGGCCCTGCAACGGGGGCCGGTGGTGGCAGGAGTTCTGTTCGGATTTGCCTTCATAGCAGGTTTATTTCAGTACAGGATCCAGAAGAAAAACAGTAATGTACAGGAAGAAAGCGGTAATTAATAAGAACTGGTACAATGGAGGTTGATATAATTGAAAAAAAGCTTGATTGTTCTCGGCCACGGCAGCAAGGCGCCCGAAGCTACTGAAACCCTGGCCGCCGTTACAGCCATGGTCAGGGAAAAAACAGCTTATGACCGGGTTGATTATGCATCCCTGCAGTTGAGCGAACCTGATCTGGCAGAGGTGGTGCGAGACCAGGCCGCAACCGGGATGGGGCAAATTACGGTTCTGCCCTTTTTAATTGCCGTCGGCCAGCATGTAAAGATAGATATCCCGGAAGCTTTGGCCGAACTGGGCCGGCAGCTACCAGAAGTTGAAATACGCCTGGCTGGGCCGCTTGGTGCTGATCCGCGGCTGGCCGAGATCCTGGTTGAGCGGGCCCAGGAAATGGAGCGCTGATCATGAAATCATTTATAACCAATCCGGAAGGGATAGAAAACAAGAGTATGCTGATCATCGAGGAAGAGCTGGGCAATAAATTGAAAACCTTCAATTCGGCAGAAGGGGCGGTGGTCAAAAGAATTATCCATACTACGGCTGATTTTGAATATGCCGATCTCCTGGCTTTATCTCCCGGCGCCCTGGAGGTGGCTAAAAATGCCATCAAGGCAGAAGGCCAAGTGATTGTTACCGATACTAATATGATTGCCGCCGGGATCAATAAAGCGCTGCTGGTTGATTTTGGGGGGCGGGTGGAATGCCTGGTGGCAGAAGAAGAAACCAGGACGGCAGCCCTGGAAGCAGGCTTGACCCGCTCCATGGTTAACATCAGGCGGGCTGTTAAAAAATACCCCGGTGCCATTTATGTTATAGGAAATGCTCCCACTGCTCTATATGAGCTGCTCCGGCTGGTGGAAGAAAATAAAGCAAACCCCGTCCTGGTGGTCGGTGTCCCCGTCGGTTTTGTAGAAGCACGGGAGTCGAAGGAAGAACTTTTAAAATCGGCAGTTCCCCATATCGCGATCCGCGGCCGTAAAGGCGGAAGCACAGTAGCTGTAGCCATTATTAATGCTTTGCTCAAGCTGGCGGCAGGTCCTGTTGAATAATTTATTTGGATCTGCCGGCCGGTTTGCCGGTTTAATAAATGCTTAAAACGGCAATGCAAAAAGGGGTGCTCCTATGAGCTGGGAAAATACCGTTACCGAGGGACGCAGGCTCAGGCGTGGGCGCAGCAGCGGGTCCTGTGCCGCGGCTGCAGCCAGGGCTGCCGTTGCTATGCTTTTTAATGACGAAAAGCTAAAAAAAGTGAGTATCAATACTCCCGCCGGTGTCCGTCTTAAAATGGATTTGGAAGATGTTGATTGTAAAGCCGGCATGGTGAGCTGTGCGGTACGTAAAGATGCAGGCGACGATCCCGATATTACCAATGGTATGCTAATCTATGCCCGCGCGATCGTCGTTTCCGAGCCGGGCGTGAAGATCAAGGCGGGTCAGGGTGTGGGGATGGTAACCAGGCCAGGTCTGCAGGTAGAAGTTGGCAAGCCGGCCATTAACCCGGTACCTGAAAAGATGATTCTAGAGGAAGCCTGCGCTGTTCTTCCCCCTGGCAAAGGTGTGGAGATCGAAATAAACATCCCCGATGGAGAGCGCCTGACCCAAAAGACCCTCAATGCCAGGCTCGGTATAACCGGTGGGCTTTCCATATTAGGGACGAGTGGTTTGGTAGAACCGATGTCGGAACAATCTTACAAAGATACCCTGGCCCTGGAGCTAAAAGCAGTTCGCCAGGAGCACAGGGGACCGGCTGTACTGGTAACCGGCAATTATGGGCGGGAGCTGGCCCGGGAACATTTCAGGCTGCCCGAGAAAGCAATAGTTAAAATCGGTAACCTGATCGGTTTTTCTTTAGACCGCTGCCTGGAGCTTGAATTTGAAAAAATCTTACTCATCGGTCATATTGGAAAGCTGATTAAAGTTACAGCCGGTGTTTTCAATACCCACAGCCGGATAGCTGATGCCCGTTTTGAAATTTTTGCCGCCCGGGCTGCCCTGCTTGGGGCCGCGCCGGAGCAAATTAGAAAACTGCGGGAGATGACGACCACCGAAGATATGGTTGATCTTCTGGCCGGTCTTGGTGACGAAAACATTTTTAACCGGTTAGCAGTGGATGTCAGCAGCCGGGCTGGCGATTATTTATACGGCCAGATGGAGGTTGGAACGATATTATTCAATTTCAGGCGGGGCCTGCTCGGGTGTGATGAAAAGGCCGGCCAGATACTGGAGGAGTTTTAAAATGCATAAGATTTATGTCCTGGGGGTGGGCCCGGGTTCAAGCGACTTTCTGCCGCCGGTGACGGCACAAAAAGCAGCCGAAAGTGATGTCCTGGTTGGAGGCAGGCGCAGCCTGGCCCTTTTTGAAGATCTGGAAAAAGAAAAGATCGAGATCACGGGCCGCCTTGATCCGGTTATAAAAGCGATCAATCAAAAACGGGAGAAAAAAAAGATTGCCGTTTTAGTTTCTGGAGATACCGGAATATACAGCCTGCTGCCCCGCCTGGCCGAAACCTTCGGCCGCTATTCGCTTGAAGTATATCCGGGCATAAGTGCCGCGCAGTATTTTTTCGCCAGGCTGGGGCTGTGCTGGCATGAAGCCGTTTTTATTAGCCTGCACGGCCGCAGCTCAGACGAGCTGCTTCAGCAGGCCTTGACAGCAAAGCGGCTGGTTGTTTTTACCGATCCAAAGCATACACCGGCTCTGATCTGCCGGGAGCTGGTGGAAGCGGGATTTGTCAATAAAAAGATCTACCTGGGGGAAGACCTATCCTATCCGGAAGAAAGGATCAGTTCCGGCTGTCCGGAGGATTTTACCACCTATGAAGCCTCAGGCTTGAATGTGATGATCATCGATTCAGATCTAAATCTAAAAATAGATTGAACTTAATAAAAAGCTTAATGGGCAGCTAATATAATGCGGGTTGAAAGATAGGGCATCAACGCCGGAGCTTCTGTTTTAAACCTGGCTTGTATTAGTGAAGCAATCATGCCGGTCTTTGAGCTGGAAGAAGAAGCAGGTGACTGCATTGGCAGATAGAGAAAAAAAGACAATTACACCGGGGCTTCCCGATGAGCAGTTTATCAGGGGGGATGTGCCCCTAACCAAGGAAGAAATCCGCTGCCTGACTCTTTCCAAGCTGAGGTTGAAAGAAGGGCAAACGGTTCTTGATGTGGGAGCGGGTAGCGGGGGCTTGAGCATAGAAATAGCCCTGCTTATGCCTGGAGGGATGGTTTTTGCCGTAGAGCGCGATCCTGAAGCGGTAGCCCTGATCAGGGCTAACCTGAAAAATTTTGGCGCCGGGAATATTGTTATCCTGGAAACCAGCGCCTCACAGGCCCTCGAGGGAAATGATCTGCCGCAGACACTGGACCGGGTTGTAGTGGGAGGAAGCGGCGGAGAACTGGACCTGATTATCAAGCGCGGTTTTGAGCTGCTGGTGCCGGGTGGGATCATGGTTATAAACTGCATCTTGCTGGAAACCCTGCATGATAGCCTGCAGTTGCTGGGGCAAACAGGTTTTACCGAAATCGGCTTTATCCAGGCTTCTATAGCCAGGTCGCGTGAAATGGGGAAAAAGAGGGCTTTGAAGCCGCTTAATCCCGTCTTTATCGTCTCGGCGGTAAAGTCCGGCCAGGCAAGAAGCGCCGGTAGCAGAGGAGGGTATTGATGAAAGGAAAATTTTATGGTATCGGGGTCGGCCCGGGCGATCCGGAGCTTTTGACTTATAAGGCGGTGCGAATTTTACAAGAGGTTGACTGTGTAGCAGTGCCTGTCACAGTTAAAGATAAGGAAAGCACGGCTCATAAGATTGCCAGGCGTTTTATCAGTCCTGAAGCGGTACTGCTCGAAATCGATTTTCCCATGACCAGGGATCGGGCCTGCCTGGAAGAGGCCTGGCAAAGGGCCCGGGGGGTAGTACAGGAGAAACTGGATCGGGGTCAGGATACGGCCTTTTTAACCCTGGGTGATCCAATGCTTTACAGCACTTATATTTATCTTTACTACCATCTTGAGCAAGCCGGGTATGCGGTTACTACTGTGCCTGGAATTACATCTTTTTCAGCTGCTGCGGCCTCGGCCGGGGTGCCGCTGGCTTTTGGCGATGAGAGGGTGGCTCTGCTGCCGGGAGCAGCGGCACAAGAACTGACAGCTGCTGAATTGTCCGCTTTTGATACCCTGGTATTATTCAAAGTGGCTCGCTGTTACAAGTGCATTTTAGAACTGCTGGAAGCGGGAGGCCGCCTGGGTGGGAGTGTGCTGGTTATGTCCTGCGGCCACCCTGAAGAAAAAATAATTACAGATTTGAAAGCAGTGTCAGGGGACGAGCTGTCATATTTTTCATTAATCATTTCGCGAAAGGAGCCGGTCCTGGAATGTCAAAACCATTAATACATATCGTGGGGGCGGGCCCGGGAGACCCGGAATTGATTACGGTTAAAGGTGATCGCCTGCTCCGAGAAGCCGATTTAATAGTATACGCCGGATCCCTGGTGAATAAACAGGTTTTGGAAGCAGTTGGTTCAGAATGCGATTTTTACGACAGTGCGAGCATGGATTTAGAAGAGATCTGCCGGATTATGATCGACTATGCCAGGGAGGGTAAAAAGGTGGTCCGCTTGCATAGCGGGGATCCCAGCCTTTACGGAGCACTGCGGGAGCAGATGCAAATTTTAGAAGAAGCCGGGGTCGGTTACCGGATGGTCCCGGGTGTGAGTTCGTTTTCGGCCGCTGCGGCTGCTGTGGGCAAAGAATACACCCTGCCGGATATCTCGCAAACCGTAATCCTGACCCGCCTTTCCGGGCGCACGCCGGTACCCGAAGCGCAGGCCCTGGGCCGGCTGGCCAAGCATGAAGCCAGTATGGCCATTTTTCTGAGCATCGGCATGATCGACAGGGTGGTTGAAGAGTTGAAGCAGGGCTACAAGGAAGACACTCCGGCGGCGGTAATATACAAGGCTTCCTGGGATGAAGAACAGGTGATCTATGGAACAGTGGGTAACATCGCAGAAAAAGTCAAAGAGGCTGGTTTTAAACTCAGTGCGCTGATCCTGGTAGGGCGGTTTTTGGGAGATCCCATCAGCCGTTCAAAGCTTTATGATGCAAACTTTAGTCATGGATGCCGGGAGAGCAAGAAATGAAAGTGGCTATAATAGCGGTAAGCAGGGATGGAATCAGGCTGGCAAAAAAACTGACCGGGTTGTTTGAGGCAGTCGATATTTATGTGCCGCCCCGTCTGATTATAGAAACAGGCAAAGCAGAAGGTGGGAAAGCAGGCCCTGAAGCAGATTTAAGTAAGGGCTCAAACGAATCCTGTGATGCATACTATAAGGAAAAGCCGGCTAAAGAGGGTTTAAATACAAATACTGGAAAAGCAAAACAAGTAAAAGGAATCACCCTGCCGGCTGGAAGGCGGGGTGGTGATAAAGCCTTTCAGGAGCAGGGTGCAGTATTAAAGCCCCTCCGCCTGGGTTTTTACTCCGGGGTGGCGGAAATATTTCGCACCTATCAGGCCCTTATTTTTATCTCAGCAGCCGCTGTAGCAGTGAGGGCTGTTGCGCCTTGCCTGGCGGGGAAAGATAGTGATCCGGCTGTTGTGGCAATCGATGAAAGGGGGCGTTTTGCGATAAGCTTGCTCTCGGGACACCTGGGTGGGGGCAATGATTTAACTAAAAAAATTGCCGGCTTTATCGACGCACAGGCTGTGATTACTACTGCTACAGATGCGAAAGGTCTGACCGCTTTCGACAGCCTGGCCAGGCAGTGGGATTGGACTGTTGAAAATTTGCCTGATTTAAAGTATATCAGTGCTGCCATGCTGGAGGGGCGTGAAATAGTGGTTTACGGGCGGCAGCCACGAGATGGGGTAGTACTGTATAATAATCCAACTTTTGAAAACCTAAAGGATGTCCTGACAGGAAAGCTGGCAGGAAACATCAATATCACAGAAGATTCGGCAGAGCTTTCCCGGGCCCGGCACGGGGCGGTGGTGATCGATAACCGGCTGGAGAAATGGCCGATCCCGGAAAACATACCGCAGATTATTCTGCGGCCGAAAAATGTGGCGGCGGGTGTAGGCTGCAGGAAAGGTATCCCGGCTCAAAAAATCATCAAAGCGGTTGAGCGGGCCTTCAAGGAGGCCGGTCTATCACTGGAGAGCCTTAACTGCCTGGCCAGTGGAGAGTTTAAGGCTGATGAAAGAGGGCTGATTGAAGCTGCCCGTTTTTTAGGTGTGCCTTTTAAGATATTTACCCGATCTGAAATAGCTGCCCTGCTGAGAAAAGAAACGCTTAATGAATGCAGCCGCTCCGCTTTTGTAGAAGATCAAGTCGGAGTGGGTGCTGTGGCTGAACCCTGCGCTGTGCTTGGCAGTGGCGGGAGCGGAGTGGTTCTGCCTGTCATTAAAGCCGGAGGTATTACCGTTTCACTGGCCGAAGGGCCGCTTTTTACTGCCACAAATATTTAAAGCTATGTATAAATATGCATTATAGACGGTAAATCTATTTTTAAACAGTAATAAACGCCGCATTAGAAGGAGTGGGAGTAAAAATGCCTGCAGGAAAAGTGAGCGTGGTCGGAATCGGGCCGGGGTTGCCCGATCACATGACCGCAAAAGCCAGGGAAGCGCTTGAAAAAAGTGATGTAGTGATTGGATACAAACTCTATGTGGAGCAGGTGAAAAATCTGCTTAGCCAGCAAGAAATTATTGCTTCGTCCATGGGTAAAGAAGTGGAGCGCTGCCTTCTGGCGATAGATAAGGCAGGGAATGGGAAAAAGGTAGCCCTGGTTAGTGGAGGCGATCCGGGTATTTACGGTATGTCCGGTTTGCTTTTGCAGTTAGCAGGTGAAAAAAACCCTTCCCTTGAGGTGGAAATTATTCCCGGAGTAACGGCAGCCGGGGCGGCTGCAGCGCTGCTTGGGGCCCCATTAATGCATGACTTTGCCGTGATCAGCTTAAGCGATCTGCTCACTCCCTGGGAGTTGATTGAAAAACGCCTGGAGGCTGCGGCCTATGCTGATTATGTTATCGTGCTTTACAATCCCCGCAGCAGGGGGCGCAGTGATCTTTTAAGCCGGGCCAGGGAAATTGTTCTAAAACACCGTCAGAGCGAGACCCCGGTCGGGATTGTCCGCGGGGCAGGGCGCAATAATCAAAAGCAGTGGGAAACTACCCTGGAAGAGTTAACTGTTTTGATCGAAGCAGTAGACATGGCCAGCCTGGTTATTATTGGAAACAGCCATACCTACTGGGATGGTTGTAAAATGATCACACCGAGGGGGTATCAAGTATGATCCTGGTCCTGGCAGGAACAAGTGAAGGCCGGCTGGCAGCGGCATCTTTGGAGAAAGAAGGCCTGGAGGTAATTGCTTCCACAGCTACAACATATGGAGGTGAATTGCTGGCCAAAGATTTTAAAGGGGAGATAACGGCTCGGCCTTTAAGTTTTGCAGAAATGGTTCAGTTGATCACCGACAAAAAGATTGACAAGGTAATCGATGCCACCCATCCTTTTGCCGTAGAGGTCACCAATAATGTCCGGGAAGCCTGCCGGATTAAAGGTGTAACCTATGAACGTTTGGAAAGAGAAGGGGAAGAATTTGCTGAAGATGAAGGTATTGTCAAGGCCAGGGATGTCGAAGAGGCAGTTCAGCTAACTGCTGAAAGGGAAAGTAAAATAAGGGGCAATATTTTTTTGGCTACGGGTAGCAGCAAGCTGGAGTATTATATCGCCAGTCTGGATCCTGAAAAGCTGGTAGTGCGAATCCTGCCGGTAAAAAAATCTCTGGAAAAATGCCTGGAGCTTGGTATATCTCCTCAAAATATTATCGCCATGCAGGGCCCCTTTGATGAAGAAATCAACCGCTGTTTGTTTAAACGTTACGGCGCTTCACTGGTTATTACCAAGGATAGTGGGCCGACTGGAGGGACAAAGGAGAAAATTGATGCAGCGAAAGGGTTAAATATTCCAGTAATCTTGATAAAACGACCTGACTAATGAATTGTTTTGTAACTGTTTAGCCTGCTTAAGAAAACTGCACTTGCTGATCGTTTAGGCTGGAACTGCACCGGCTTAGCTTTAAGCCTTGCGCCTGGATTGCCCTTTTGACAAGCTCATCTTAAGCTCTCGCTCAGTGGCCGACTTCCTGCCTGCTGGACCGCTTTAGGCCTCGCTTCACCGGCATTTCCATGCCTGCACTTTATGTTCGCTTCAGTACTTTAAAGATTATTTGGTCATAACCAGTCTTTATAGATAATAAAGGAACTGGCAGTGAGAAAGTTTTGGAAATACAAGAAGCAAAAACCTTCAGTTCTTTGAGATTGCCACAAATAATCCAGCTAATTTTCCAAATAAAAAATTATATGATATTATTAATACTGTAACTGAATATAGCATACAATTTAATCATGAAGATATTGTATTTATGCAGCCGCCGGATGGTTGAACTAATTGCCTGAAACTAAAATTTAACTCGCAGTGTTTCAGCTTCGGCCTTTCACCTGGGCTTTCCTTGTGTTGAACTCAGCTTAAGCTTTGCCCTGGCAAAAAGAGCATGCCATCGCTTGATTTATGAATCTATGTAAAATGCCTTTATGCAACTTCAGATTTTTTTCGCTGGTTTTTATGCCTGGAGATTATTATTCGTTCTGACCTTGATATTTATAGATACAGGGGGTGTTGGTACGGATGAACAGCCGAGAATTCGGAAAGTTAATGGCGGCATTGAGAAAGCAGAATTTAAATGAATTTGGAAAAACATGGAGCAGAGAGGAATTGGGTAAATATATTCATATCAGTCCCCACCAGTTAGGAAGGCTGGAGCGGGGAACAAGAAAATACCTTGATATTGAAACATTACAGCTATTAGCCGATGCATTTAATTTGACCACCTTGGAACGAAAAGAACTATTTTTTGCAGCAGTAGGAGTATCGGAAGATGAAATAGTAAATCCGGATGATTCTGAAACCAAATTAGAATTAAAGAAATTGCTATCTACTCTAAAAATGTTGCAAACCCCGGCTTTTCTGGTTGATGATTATGCTGATATTGTGGCAAGCAACATGATGACGATGCGCCTTTATCAAGCCAATGAAGAATATATGGAAAAAAGCGGCGAAGGTTATGCCGCTTTTAATTTATTAAAGTTTATTTATGACGAAGCATCGGGTTACAGGAAAGCTGTTGGGGCTGCCTGGGAGGATATGGCTAAGCGTAATATAAATTTTTTCCGGCGTATATCACTTAGACAAAGGCATAAGCATTACTTTAAAAAAATCCTGGCTGAATTACGCAGGATTCAGAAATTCGATGTTCACTGGTATGAAGTAATCAGGGGCCCTACCTGTATAGATTCTGTTTATGATATATTTAAGTGGAATCACCCTTTTTATGGACCGATCCATCTTGTTTTTACCGAAGCACCTCTTCCTACTCGTTATGGTATTTTGTATTTGTTCACTTATTCTCCTATGGATATCACCACTGCAAAGGTTTTCCTGGAAATCGCCAGAGAAGTTGGTGGCCAGGTCTTCCAGTTCGCTCCCTGGCCCATAAAGCCCCTAAACGAGCCTGAAGAGTAAACTGTTTTGCCGTAGTAAACCATGCTGGAAGGGGGGAAAGTTATGCCAGATAAGCGAGATTATGATCGGGCCGGTTCCGACCTGCGCTACCGGGCCCATCCCTGGCACGGGGTTTACCTTGGTGATAACTGGCCCGGTGTTTTCAACGCCTAGAGCGAGGTTGTGCCGAGCGATACTGTGAAGTATGAACTGGACAAGGAAACGGGGATCTCCTGCAGATCGACCGGCCCCAGCTTTATTCAAGCATTTACCCGACCCTGTACGGAATGCTGCCCCGGACTTACTGCGGCCGGAGGGTCGGTGACTTTCCGCCTGTTTTAAGTTATCATTAATAACCGGGGAGGAAGCGGATGGAAAAAGGATATGTGCAGATCTACACCGGCGACGGTAAGGGCAAGACAACTGCCGCCCTGGGCCTCGGCCTGCGGGCCGTGGGCAGCGGTTTAAAAGTGATCATGTTCCAGTTTTTAAAAGGGATGCACAGCGGCGAACTGGAAAGCGTCCCTTTGCTCGGGGGCAGTTTCAAAATCTACCGCCTGGCCGAAAGCAATAAGTTCTTCGGCGCTATGAACGATGCTGAAAAAAAAGAACTCGGGGCGAAGCTCAGGCAGGAACTGGTCCGGGTGCGGGAAGTAATGGAACAAGAAGCGTGCGATGTGCTGATCCTGGATGAAATCATGGCCACGATCCACGGAGGGCTGCTCACGGTGAAGGAAATTTGCGCCCTGGTTGATGCCCGCCCGCCGGGAATGGAACTGGTCTTGACCGGGCGAAATGCCCCACAGGAGCTTATTGATCAGGCTGATTTGGTTACAGATCTGGGTTGTGTAAAGCATTACCTGGATGTCGGTGTTGCCGCCCGCCGGGGCATCGAGAAATAGCAATTTTAAATTTTAGGCAGGATTTATTTTTTTTGCGGAGAATGAAAGTAATAAGATTGTATTTATCCTATATAAGCGATAGCTATATAACCCTAATCCTGAATATTATTAAGCGGTTTTGTAAGGAGATGATAAGGCATTAATACTGACTAAAGGAAAGATTTACTACATAAGTGACTCCACTTATTGAAGCAAAATTTTAAGTATACCAGAGTTTAACCTGGCGCCGCAGTTAAATAGCTATACTTGATAACGGGTTTACAGGTTAAGGGGGTGAGGCCAGTTTATGCAGTTAACGAGGCAATCTGAATATGCTATAAGGACTTTACTTGAGCTCTCCAAATATTCTGATGGAGAGTTTATACAGAGTCGGGCCATTGCGATCCAGCAGGACTTGCCAGTACAGTTTTTAAATAAGACTGTGCAAATATTGGCCCGGACCGGGCTGGTAGAGACCAGGCGGGGCATGCAAGGAGGAATAAGGCTGGCTGTAAAGCCCGAAACTATAACCATTGCTGATGTAGTGGTTGCAATTGAGGGAAAAATAGCGATCAATCCCTGCCTGGCGGACGATTATCACTGTGTCAATCGTCCAAACTGCCGGGTACACGAAATTTTAGAACGGGCCCAATCAGCAATGCTGGCCGAACTGGACAAAGAGACTTTAGCCGATCTGGTAAGAGATGATAACAACGAAAGGGTTATCTAACTAAAATATCTTGGAGGGATCTTAATGTTTTGTAATCAGTGTGAACAGACAGCAAAAGGACAGGGATGTACCCTTAAAGGTGTGTGCGGAAAATCATCGGATGTGGATTTTCTGCAGGATTTGCTGGGCCACCTGCTTAAAGGAATCGGAGTGCTGGCCCACGAGGGACGTAAGGTGGGGATTACAGACCCGGAAGCGGACCGCTTTACGGCTCAGGCTCTCTTTTCCATAGTTACCAATGTTAATTTTGATCCGGAGCGTTTCGCCGGGTTTATCCGGGAAGCTGCCGGGTACAGGGACAGCCTTAAAGAAAAAGTGCAATCAGCGGGAGGCAGGGTTGACCTTAATGCAGCGCCCGTCAGCTTTCAGCCCGCAGATGATCTGGAAGAGATGATCAGGCAGGGAGATGAGTTAGGCCATCCCTGCACCGGTAACCATGAGGGGCCTGATGATACCGGCTCACTGCGCCAGATCACGTATTACGGGATCCTGGGGATGGCTGCTTATGTCCACCATGCTGCAGCTTTGGGCAAAGAGGATGACAATGTTTATGCCTACCTCCATGAGGGACTGGCCGCGCTGGGCAATCCCGACCTGTCCATGGACGACTGGCTGGGCATGGTCCTGAAATGCGGCGAAATCAACCTGAAGACGATGGAGATGCTTGATGCCGCCCATACGGGGGCCTTCGGACACCCGGTGCCCACCGAGGTGCCCCTGGGCCGCAGGCAGGGGAAGTGTATCCTGGTTTCAGGCCACGATCTGCACGATCTCAAAAATATTCTGGAGCAGACCGAAGGCAGGGGCATCTATGTTTATACCCATGGCGAAATGCTCCCGGCCCACGGTTATCCGGGACTGAAAAAATTCAGCCACCTCTACGGCAATTACGGCACGGCCTGGCAAAACCAGCAGAAGGAATTCCCCGAGTTTCCCGGGCCGATTATTATGACCACCAACTGCATCCAGAAGCCAAAAGATTTATACTTAAGTAATATCTACACCCGCGAGATGGTGGGCTGGCCGGGAGCAGGGCATATTGAAGGTGACGATTACAGTGAAGTGATTGAAAAGGCCCTGTCCATGTCCGGGTTTAGCGAAGATGAAGATAAAGGCATGGTTAAGGTCGGCTTTGCCCACAACGCTGTGCTGGGAGTTGCCAACAAGGTCATCGAAGCCGTTAAAAGCGGCGCTATCAGGCATATTTACCTGGTCGGGGGCTGCGACGGGGCTAAACCCGGACGCAATTACTATACTGAATTTGTGGAAAAAGCGCCTGAAGATACCATCGTCCTGACCCTGGCCTGCGGCAAGTACCGTTTCTATGACCGGGATCTGGGCGACATCGGCGGTATTCCCCGGTTGCTGGATATGGGCCAGTGCAACGATGCCTATTCGGCCATCAAGGTCGCTTCCGCCCTGGCCGACGCTTTCGGGGTGGATATTAATGAGCTGCCGCTTTCCCTGGTTTTGTCCTGGTACGAGCAGAAAGCGGTGGTGATCCTGCTCACCCTGCTCTTCCTGGGCGTAAAGAATATCCGCCTGGGGCCGACGTTACCGGCTTTTGTTACCCCGAATGTGCTTGATGTTCTGGTCGAGAAGTTTAACATCATGCCCGTGAAAAGCCCCGAAGAAGATCTGGCGGAAACCCTCGGTTAGGGCTCTAATTAGCCTGAGCTGAGGTTAAAGCGGCCGGGGCTGCCCCGGCCGCTTTAACCCGGGCGGAAAACCGCATAGTTTTAGGAAGCCGGCTTTTGTATTAAGGTTTATTTAATATCTATTTTGATGGAAAGGGAATGAAAATAATAAAAAATACCCGGTGTCTAGACTGGTTGTATACCGGGAGTGGTAAGCGTGATAATATTATAGATAAAAAAATTTGAATATTATAACAGCAAAAGGAGTGGCGGATGTGGGTAGTGGAGATTTTGAAAAGCAAAAGCAGGTTATTAAAGCTATTATTTTAGAGCTGCACCAGGGGCTTAGTTTTGAAGAAGCCCAAAAGAGGCTGGAACAGGAAATAGGCTCTATTTCTTCTAAGGAAATTGGCCAGGTGGAGCAATCGCTGATCGACGATGGTATGTCACCTGATGAGATCAAAAAATTCTGCAACGTTCACGCCTTCCTTTTTGAATCAACTTTGCAAGTCGACCTGGGCGGGGAAGAAAACGAAGCCCACCCGGTAAACTTTTTCAAAGCGGAAAACCGGGAAATAGAAAGGATTACTGCCCTCTTAAAAGGCTTGGCCCTAAAGGACGAGGAGAAAGATCCGGCAGAATTCCGCGAAAAAGTGGCTACCCTGCTCGATCAACTGGCGGGAGTGGAACAGCACTATGTCAGGAAAGAACAGATCCTGTTCCCATACCTGAAGCGCTACGGCTTTATGGGTCCCACTCAGGTAATGTGGGGCAAGCACAACGAGATCAGGGAGCTTTTCAAACAGGCCCAGTCTGAGCTGGTTAAAATTGCTACTGCCAAAGATGTGGAAAGGTTTGTTGAAAGCCACCTCAACCCGCTGGTGGAGGAAGTGGACGGCATGATCTTTAAGGAAGAAAACATCCTGTTTCCCACTTCCCTGGAAAAGCTGCAGACCGAAGACTGGGTCGAAGTGCTCAAGGAGAGCGAGCAGGTCGGCTATGCCTTTATTGAACCTCCCGCGGACACTTCCCACTTGGTCGACACTTTGAAGGAATCGGCGGGTGAAGAACCTTTTCTGGGAGATAACCAGATCAAGCTGCCCTCGGGGGAGCTGACCCCGAAACAACTGATGCACATGCTCAACGCTCTGCCAGTCGATTTAACCTTTGTCGACCATGATGACGTGGTGCGCTACTTTTCTGAGAATGAAGAGCGGATCTTTGTCCGGACCCGGGCCATCATCGGGCGCAAAGTGGAAAACTGCCACCCGCCCCAGAGCGTAGACAAGGTGGAACAGATCTTAAATGAGTTTAAGGCAGGCACCAGGGAGAGCGCGGAATTCTGGATCAACTTGCAGGGCAAGATGATCTTCATTACCTTTTTTGCAGTTCGAGACGGCAACGGGAATTACCTGGGGACCATGGAAGTGGCCCAGGATATCACCGGGCTGCAGAAATTGACCGGGGAGAGAAGGTTACTCGATGAAGGAGAATGATCTGAAACTGGAAGGCGGATGCCGTACTACGGCCATGGGGATCATGCCCCATACCGATGTGGAAAAAGCTCTGGACCTGGCTTTGAGCGTGGATATACCTTTTTGGCCCCAGTTGCCGAAGGTCAGTTTCCTTGAAGATATGTATGCCCAGGTTTCCGAGCATTTTCCCGGTATAAAGCTGGACATGGACAAGCGGATGGTCAGCTTTTCCATTGACAAGTTTTACGAAGATTTCGAAGAATATATGCCCCACTGGGAGGAGGAAGAGTTTTTTCGCCTTTCCCCCGAATATTCGGCGGTCTTCCGCCGCTTCCTGGAACAGAACCTGTCGCATTACAAGTATATCCGGGGCCAGAGTATCGGCCCGGTCAGCTACGGGTTGAAAATACTTGATGAATATAACAAGCCGATGATCTATTACGAAGAGGTCAGGCAGATCGTATTCGACTTTGTGGCCAAGAAGCTGAGGGCGCAGCTAAGCGAAATGCAGGAAGCCCATCCCGGGGCTTTTGTATGGGTGGATGAACCGGGCCTGGAGATGATTTTTATGGCCATCAGCGGCTACACCAGCGAAAGGGCGAAAGAAGATTACCTGGCTTTCCTGAAGTATTTTCCCGGGCCCAGGGGGGTGCACCTCTGCGGCAACCCGGACTGGTCCTTCTTACTGCAGATGGAACTGGATGTGCTGTCGCTGGACGTTTTGGCTCAGGGCCATATTTTCAGCCGTTACTCAGAAGAGGTCCGGAAATTTCTTGACCGGGGCGGCATTATTTCCTGGGGAATAACCCCGACCCTGACCGAGGAATTTGAACGGGAGAACGTCCAGTCCATGATCGAGATGCTGGATGGGTTATGGGAAAGCCTGGACCGGCAGGGAATCCCCCGGGAACAGATCCTCAAGCAGGCCTGGCTGGCCCCGGCCCGCTGCTGCCTGGTTAATCAGGACGGGGAAGAAACGGTTGCTAAATCTTTTCGCCTGCTGCAGGAAGTGGCCGATTATTATAAAAAGACGCTATAAAAATCAGGGATTTTGATTAGCGAGGTGGATTTGTGATGAGCCAAAAAGTCAAACTGATTTGCTGTAAAACAATGATGGAAGAAGTGGAAAGGATCAGGCCGGAAGGGATGCCGGTTGAATACATGGAGTATGCCCTGCACCGGACTCCCGAAAAGCTGCGCCAGGAACTGCAGAAACAAATCGATGAAGAAAAGGAAGCAGACATCCTGGTCTTTATTTATGGGCACTGTTCCAGGGGTCTGGAAGGGCTAAAAGCCCGGGATAAAACCCTGGTTATTCCAAGGGTGCACGACTGCATCAGCCTGCTGCTGGGGTCCAGGGAAAAATACGCTGAAGAGTTCGGGCAGGACCCCGGTACCTATTACCTGAGCAAGGGGTGGGTCGATCAGAAAGCGGATCCCCTCCAGGAATATGAGGAGTATGCCAAAAAATACGGTGAGGAAAATGCCCGCTGGGTTACCGAGGAGATGTACAAGAATTACAAGCGGGTGGCCTTTATTGATACCAACCTGGCCGGGGTTGAAGATTACGAAGAGTATGCCAGGAGCGTGGCCGATTTCCTGGGAGTGGAGTTTATGCGCCTCCAGGGGGTAAGCGACTTTTTTGAAAAGCTGATCGGCGAAGACTGGGACCGGGATTGTATTGTCGTCATTCCCGGGGAAGAATCAAAGTTCCGGGATTTCATGTAATTGACCGCATAGCAGGTAACCGGGATCAAATTAATTTTACAGTAGCCGCTTAACCTGGCCCTGCTCCTGCTGCCGAGAGGCTCACAATAGCTACTTTCGCTATGATTAATAGTATGTTCAGGAGATGGATTCATTGAGGATATAGATAACCTGCTGCTCATGGGGGCAGGTTTCGGGCTGGTATACGGAGGCCTTCCTGCAAAAAGGCGATTTCTGCTTTGTTTCGGCTTTCAGGGACTGGTTTGCTTTTAAGCACAACCGGGTTTTGCAGGGGGTATTTTGGCGGTAAGCGGGTCTATTATCCTGTATAATTACATCTCACCGGCGGCGGTTAAAGAAAAGAAGCTGGCCGAAATCCTGGGTATAGATGAGCCTTTGGCCGGCCTGTAAATCGTAATTTCATGCCCAAGGAGCCGGTCAGCAGTAAGACAGGAGCCGTTAACCTTAAGGAGAAAGGAGGCTAAAATATGGCGCAAAAAGTTGGGATCTATATACCGACGCCATTTCGGGAATTTACAGAAAGCAAAAAGCGGCTGGAAGTTGAAGCCGGCAGCATTGAGCAGGTGCTGAAGGAAATCAAGGAACGCTACCCGGCCCTGAAAGAAAGAATTTATGATAACAGTGAACCAGCCCGCCATCTGAACATTTATGTCAACGGGGCGGAAATACACACCCTTGCCGGTGTCGAAACTGCCCTCAAGGAAGGTGACGAGGTGACCCTGGTGCCCGCCATGGCCGGCGGAGCAGATAGCAGCGGTGCTTCCGGTAATGAGGAGCCCGTAAATAACGGAGGCGGATCTCCCTTGTTGAC
>PWYU01000107.1 GCA_003567725.1 Syntrophomonadaceae bacterium
CCGAACACGGAAGTTAAGCCCTCCAGCGCCGATGGTACTCGGGGCGAAAGCCCCCGGGAGAGTAGGTCCCCGCCAGAGAACTCTTCTAATTAAAGGCCTCCAATTTATTTGGGGGCCTTTAGTGGATCCTGAAACCACAACCATGCAAGCTAAAAAGTAAGGAGATGAGGATATTAATAATACTTTAGAACCTGGTAAGCGGGTTAACCAGATTAATGAAATTGCCAATGCAGTAACTCACGGGATTGGAACTTTGCTTGCCATTGCCGCCCTCGTTTTACTGATTGTCTTTGCCGCTATTTACGGCAACGCCTGGCATGTTGTAAGCTTTAGTATTTATGGGACCACCCTGGTTTTGCTCTATTTGTCTTCCACTCTTTATCACGGTATTCAAAACCAGCGCTGGAAGGCCATTTTACGGGTGGTCGACCATTCAGCCATCTTTTTACTGATTGCCGGCACTTATACCCCTTTCACTCTCGTTACCCTGCGGGAGCACGGAGGCTGGGTGATATTTGGTATTATCTGGGGGTTGGCTTTAACCGGGATTGCCTATAAAATATTTTTTATCAACAGGCATGTTGTTATATCCACCCTGTTTTATTTACTGATGGGCTGGTTAATAGTATTTTCCATTCGGGATCTTGTGGAAAATCTGCCTGCAAACGGGATTGTATTATTACTGGCTGGCGGGCTTTCCTACACACTGGGTATGATTTTTTATGCCGGCAGGGAAAGGCTGCTGATGCATGCCATCTGGCATCTTTTTGTCCTGGGTGGCAGTATTTGCCACTTTTTTGCCGTGCTGCTGTATGTCTTGCCGCTGAAAGGGTGATCGGGGATAAAAGCATAACCACTGTCTGGTATATTTTAATGGAGTTTAATGTCTTAATACCTGCGGTGCCGGATAGTTTTATGCCTTGAAAAGGCTCAATCGAAAATCCGTTCCATGGCTTGGTTAAAACGAATACTGGTTACGGTGGCTCCGCTTACTGTGTCTACATTTAACTCCTGCTGTTCGATAACTCTTGCCGGTAATTCCCGGCGGGCTTCCAGCCACCACGGATAGGGCCAGTTTTCTGAAGTGCGTACTGTTCCGTCGTGTATGGTTTCTTCAAACTCCACTGCAGTAATATAACTGTTTTTTAGGGTCACCCTGACCCTTAAGTAGCCTTCTCAATCATAAAGGTCTGACGCTCCTTCATAAATTCCATCGGGATAAGGAAAAGGGCCGCTGCTTTGCTCTTCACAGCCCAGAAAATAAAAGCTTGAAAAAAGCCCTAAAAAAACGCTTATAGTTAAAATAGTTTTTAACCCTTTCAGGCTGGTATCTTTCGTCATCACAACTATCACACCCCTTAAATGCAGATACCATTATTAATCGCATAAGCTCTAAATACTACGGGAGCTTGTTAATAATCATAACAGTTATTAATTGATAAGGGAATACTGTTTTCAGTGGGACAGAATTAAGCTATAATAATGATAGAAGGTGGTTATGGTGATCAAAGTCTTGTTAATTTATTTTTCAGGAACAGGCATAACCCGTCATTTTGCTACATTAATTCAAGAAAGAATGGCAGCGAACGGTTACAGCTGTGATTTATTAGACTTAGAAGAACTAACCGATATAACAGTGCTGTGGCAAAAAAAACCGGTAGCTTTGCCCTATACGATCAGGGCTGAGGTCAAAAGGCCTTTAAGTAATTATCCCTGGCCCTATTTAACCCTGGATGAAGCGCTGCATGCAGTTACTGAAAATCCTGTCTTAAAAAAACTTGAAAATGAATGGGCTGATTATGATCTGATCGGATTCGGTTCGCCCGTATACGGTTTCAGGCCGGCCCCGATTATGATCCGGTTTTTGCTTGATTTACCTAACTTTAAAAAGCCTAAAAAAGTTTTTTCCTTTGCAACCCACGATGGGGCCCAGGGAGATTATGAAAACTTTACAAGGCAGGTATTAACTGATAAGGGATTTAAGTTTATCGGACATCTAGATCACAGCTTTGTCTATTCAGCCAGCGTCATTATGAGGAAAAGTTTTGATCACTTAAGCGCCGGCCGCCTTTTAGTCAGGAAGAGTGCCCTGGCCAGGCAGAGTATTAACTTTTTCTTAAAATACCTGGATAACGTTTTTAAGGGGATCCCCGATATATATCGGATAACCAACCCTTTGAGTATTATCTTCGGCCTTCCCTACAGGCTGATTTATTCCTACGGAATTGATTTTCTGCTGAACCACTTTTTATTCGGATTTGGTATTCACAAAAAAAAGTGCATTCAGTGCATGACCTGTGTAATGCAGTGCCCGCAAGGGTTAATTGAGCTTGATGAGGACGGCTACCCGCTCCGGCTTTATCATTGTATGTACTGCCTGCGCTGCCTGAACTGGTGCCCCACTGATGCCCTCTATTTTTCACGTCTCACTGATGGGAAAGCCCGTTTTCCGGGGCCTGAGGTGCTGCTGGAAGCGGCCAACCAGGATGAAATGGCTTCCCGGTTGAGGACTTTTTAAGAGGTTTGCCTTTTTACCAGGACTGTTTCGAGGGTTTGCAATGCTTCGTTTATCAGCTGCTTTAGATCAAGTTTGCGTTCGTGGTTTTCTACAGCTTCCAGCTTCGGTTTGGTGACCGGGTTTTGGGGTAGGAAAAGCGTGCAGCAGTCTTCATAAGGACGAATGGATATTTCATAGGTTTCAATTTGCACCGCTTTGTCGACAATTTCTTTTTTATCCATACCAAGCAGGGGCCTTAAGATCAGCATATCTGTTGCTGTTTCTGTTACAGCCATACTCTCTAAAGTCTGGCTTGCCACCTGGCCCAGGCTCTCTCCGGTTACAAGAGCTTTTAGTCCCCGGTCCGCACTGAGTTTTTCTGCCAGGCGAAGCATCATTCTTCTGAGCAGGATAATGCCTAAATCTTCAGGGCACTTTGCCCTTAATTCTTTCTGAATCTCAGCCATGTTGATCATATGCAGGCAAATATTGCCCCCGCCTTCGGCCAGTTTACGGCAGAGATCGATTGCTTTCTGTTGAGAACGCTGGCTGGTAAAAGGAAAGCTATGAAAATGCAGGCCTTCTAAAGTAAGGCCGCGCTTCATGGCCAGCCAGCCTGATACGGGGCTGTCAATGCCTCCTGAGAGTAAAAGCAGGGCCTTGCCGCTGATACCTACCGGCAAACCACCCGGGCCTTTGATTCGCTCCAGGTAAAGGTAGGCCTTGTTGTAGCTGATTTCTATGGAAAGGGTGAAATTAGGGCGGTCCAGGTTAACTGAAAAATCTGGAAAATGATCAAGCAGGTAAGCTCCGACAATTTTACTCACCTCAGGTGAGGGGTAGGGAAAATTTTTGTTGGCCCGCCTGGTTGCGATCCTGAAAACTTTTTCACCTTTACTTATCCTGCCGGCCATCTTTAGGGCTGCTCTTTTAATGGCTTCCATCTCAAGGGAGGTTTCTTTAACGCTGCTTACAGAGACCACGCCAAAAACTTTGCTTAAACGCATCATGGTAAGGTCGCGATATTCTTCAGGGGCCCTGACCAGAAAACGACCCTGGATTTTTTCAACCGTTCCCTGGTATGCTTTGACTGCCTCTTTTAAATTTTTCTGTAACTGCTGTTCAAACTGGCTGCGGTTTTTTCCTTTCAGGGCAATCTCACCGTAGCGGATCATAATTGTAGCCGGCATTAAAATCCCCCTTCAAAAATTTGAACAAAAGTGTAATTGTTTAAAAAAGCGTAATTACTCAGGCCTAGCCCGCTAAGCCACAGGGGACGGTTCCACCGTCTCCATGGCGCCGCTTATCATTCAACAAGGGCAATAGGCTGAGCAGTTACAAAAAAGCTTTTAATTCCTGCACTGTTCCAGCGGTGTTCCTTGCAGCAAGTTTTACTTCCTGTTCACTGTTGTTAAAAGAGAAGCTGAAACGCAAAGCGCTTTGCAGTCGCCGGCTATCCAGGTTCAAAGCCTGCAGGATATGGCTTGGTTCTGGCCTGCGAGAGTGGCAGGCTGAACCGGAAGATGCGTAGATGCCGCGTTTCTCCAAAGCATGTAACAGCACTTCTGAAGGAAGTCCCGGAAAAGATAAGTTAATGATATGAACTGCACCCTCTTCAGGCAGAGGGCCGTTAACTTCAAATGAAACCTCACTGTTCTTAAGAGTTTCATAAAAGGCCATTTTCAAGCTGCCAGTAAGAGCGGTTTTGCGCTGTCTGCTTTCGCCGGTCAGGCGGGCGGCCAATCCAAAACCGGCCAGCGCGGCAGTATTCTCCGTGCCCGGGCGCAGCTCTTTTTCCTGCCCGCCCCCGTGTAAAAGCGGTTGAAGAAGGGTCCCTTTCCTTACCCAGAGGCAGCCGGCTCCCCTGGGCCCGTGGATTTTATGGGCGCTGCAGCTTATAAGGTCAGCCTGCCAGGCCTTAATCTCAAGCGGTATCCGGGTAAAGGATTGCACGGCATCTACATGGAACATAGCAGCCGGATTGGCCGCTTTGATCAGGGGGCCGATTTCTTTTAGGGGCTGGATGGTTCCGATTTCATTATTAACGTGCATGATACTGATCAGGATTGTATCTTTTTGCAGTGCCTTCTTAAGCTGATCCGGATCGACTGAACCTTTACTGTCAACGGGCAGGTAATCTACCCTGAAGCCCTCCTCTTTTTCCAGGTAACGAAAACAATTTAAAACTGAAGGGTGTTCAACCTGGCTGGTAATCAAGTGGTTACCACGCTTCCTGTTCCGCAGGGCGGCTCCTTTAATGGCCAGGTTGTTGGCTTCGGTGCCGCCGGAAGTGAATATGATTTCTTCTTCCCGGCCGCTGAAAAATGCTGCAATCCGCCTGCGGGCTTCTTCTATCAATTCTTCTGCCTCCACTCCCTTGCGGTGGAGTGATGAAGGGTTGCCATAACTTTTATCCAGGATAGTGCTCATAAAATCGATCACTTCCGGGTAAGGGTGAGTGGTGGCGCTGTTGTCAAGATAAATCTCTTCCACTTAAAGAATGTCCCCCTTTAAGTAAAAAACCCGGGTTGCCCCGGGTTTTACTTACCTTCAAAGGTTAAACGGCAACTACTTCTTTTACCGTTGAAACTTCCTGTCTCAGGACTTTTTCGATCCCCTGTTTAAGGGTAATCTGAGACATGGGGCAGCCGCCGCAGGCTCCGGTCAGCCTGACTTTAACTACTCCGTCATCACCCACTTCTACAAGTTCAACATCGCCTCCGTCCCTTTGCAGGGCCGGGCGGATTTTATCCAGGGCTTTTTCAACTTGTTCTTTCATCTCTACAGTCCTCCTTCCGCAATCTCAGCCTGTTTCAGTACAGCTGTATGTTTATTATATCATAACCTGTCTCTTTAAATTCAAGAATTTGGTCTTAAATTGACATAGGTACAGCAATCACTCATAATAATTATTAGCTAAACCAGGCAGCAGCTATATCTTTTGCGCTGCCGGTTAAAGCAGTATAAGAGGAGGCAAATAAAATGGCAGATAATAAACTATACGATCTGGTGATCCTTGGTGGAGGTCCGGCCGGGGCTACAGCAGCCCTTTATGGAACCCGGGCCGGCTTATCGGTCCTGATTTTGGAAAAAATGATGGTTGGCGGAGAAATTATTTCCACCGATCGTCTTGATAATTTTCCGGCTTTTCCCGAAGGAATTTCGGGAGCTGAATTCGGAATGCTTTTACAGCAGCAGCTGGATAATTTGCAGGTGCCAGTCCAGACCACAGAAATTGAAAAAGTTGATTTTTCCGGTGAGACCAAAACTATATTTACCACCAGCGGCGAATACCGGGGTAAAACAGTCCTGATTGCCACGGGAACGGAACCTAACCTGCTTGGTGCCGAAGGTGAAGAGGAACTGGTAGGCCGCGGGGTTTCCTACTGCGCCACCTGCGATGCGGCTTTTTTTAAAGACAAAGAGGTGGCCGTTGTCGGCGGTGGCAATGCCGCCCTGGAAGAAACAATTTTTTTAGATCGCTTTACTTCAAAAATATACCTGATCCACCGGCGCGATAAATTTCGCGGCGTAAAAGGTTTGCAGGATAAAGTCTTAAGCCTGCCCGGTGTGGAAGTACTCTATAATACTACGGTCAAGGCAATTGAAGGAGATAATAAAGTTAAAGGCCTGCAGTTAAACCAGGATGGACAGGGCCGTTTTTTAGAAGTAGGCGGAGTCTTTATTTACGCCGGGCGCACGGCCAACGCTCCCTTTTTAGCAGGCGTCGATTTAGAAACAACCAAAAATGGTTTTATTATAACCGATGAAAAAATGAAAACAGCAATCCCCGGGGTTTATGCTGCCGGCGATATACGCGATAAATACCTCCGGCAGGTTATAACCGCTACTTCAGACGGAGCTATCGCGGCTACAGCTGCGGCACAGGCTTTATTCGCCTAAAGGAGAGTGGCGAATGTATGTATATCAGCGAATGGGAATTGATCTTAAGGCTTTTTTTGGCGGTCATTTTGGGTGGCTTGATCGGTTTTGAGCGGGAAAGACATAACCGCCCGGCCGGATTCCGGACCCACATTTTGGTGTGTACAGGTTCAGCCCTGTTGATGATGGTTTCTGCGTACGGTTTTAGCGCTCATGTGGGCAGTAATTATCAATCCGATCCAGCCCGGATTGCCGCTGCAGTTGTTACCGGAATCGGTTTTATTGGGGCCGGGACCATCTTGCAGCAGCGCGGAGGAATCAGGGGGCTTACTACCGCCGCCACTATCTGGGTGGTTTCCGGGGTGGGTCTGGCCGTAGGAATCGGCTTTTACCTGGGCTCGATTGTTACAACTGCATTTGTCTTGATCAGCCTGCTTTCTTTGCGCAGCGTGGAAAGATCCTTTTTTTACCGGCGCCGCTTAAAAAGATTATTAATACGGGCGGTTGATCAACCGGGTTTACTGGGCAGGATTGGCTTTGCACTGGGAGAAGCGATGGTTAATATTCGTAAAAGTGAACTTAGCACTCCCGAGCAGGATGATGCCAGGGGAGATGAGCTGGTCGATATTGAGTTTCTGGTTGAAGTGCCCGGCGATATAAATTTGAAAAAGCTTTTTCAGGATCTTTACCAGCTTAAAGGGATTATCGAAGTGCACTGGGAAGGCGAAATGGCAACCGGTCTGAAAGATGGCCAGGAGCACCTCTAAGCTGATTATTCTAGCTTCATATAGTAGCGTAAATGGCAATAAATAGCCGTTATTAAGAATAAAATACTTAACATAGCCACTCAAATCCCCATGAAGGCAGATAAAACCCCTTATTGGACTTGCCCTTTTCCATGTGATCAGGCTATTATATATAAAGGTCAGAGATGGTCAGATGAAATTAACTGGAAGGGTCACGGTATGGCGAACCTAACAGACTGTATAGAGGAATACTTGAAAAAATTGCTGGCGCTTAGTTCTGAGCGATATGTAGAAGTGCAGCGCCGCCAGCTGGCTAAAAAATTTGCCTGTGTACCCTCCCAGATCAATTATGTCCTGGAGCGGCGCTTTTCACCGGATAGGGGCTACCTGGTTGAAAGCAGGCGCGGTGGAGGCGGCTGGATCCGCATCTTCCGCATTGAAACCAGCCATGCCCGGCCCTGGCGGGAAGTAATAGAAAGCCTTAATGGCAGAGAATTCGAACCTTCCCGGATCAGGCAGCTTTTAAAGCGGATGTATGAAGAAAAAATTATATCCAGGCGGGAATCTTCCCTTTTAGAAACAGTAATCAAGGACAGGATATATGAAGAGAAGGGTTTAAGCAAAAATAAAGCCAGGGAGCTTCAGCACGAGCTGTTAAGCGAAGCCCTGGAAGAACTGCTTAAAGTTAATTATTGAAAGAACTATAATTTGAAAGAACTATCATTTATAGTACTATAAAAGAACTATAATTGAAGGTTTGAGAGACTTTAAGCGTAGCGCTAAAAAGGTAAATATACGATCAGCTTTTATCTTCAGTAAAAACTGATCCGGTAGGACAGGAGTGTTTTCAATGCTGTGCCAGGAATGTCACAAAAACGATGCAAATATTCATATCATCAAAAGCATCGATGGCAAACAGACCGAAGAATTTTTGTGCGAGCAGTGTGCCCGTAAGAGAGAAGAGCTGGATTTTTCTTGTGAACCGCAGTTTTCACTGCATAAACTTTTTGCCAGCATGCTTAACCAGGGTTTACTGGAGAGCCGGCAAGCCATGCTTGCGGCTAAAAACCAGTGTCCTGAATGCGGCCTTTCTTTCGCCCAGTTCAGCCAGGTGGGCAGGCTTGGTTGCAGCAGCTGTTATGAGGCCTTTGAAGACAGCCTCAAACCGCTTTTGCGCCGTATCCATGCCAGCTCGACGCATACCGGGAAAATCCCGGTTCGGACCCAAAAACGCGCAAAGTATAAGCGCGAACTGGATCAGCTAAAAGAGGATTTACAGTTAAAAATTGAGAAGGAAGAATTTGAAGAGGCTGCAGTTTTGCGTGATAAAATCAAGGCCATGGAAAAAGATTTGGCCAGGGGTATTCAGCAGCAGGAGAAGAAGCATAATCATAACCAGAAAAAAGAACCAGAAGAGGGAGATCAAAATTGAAACAACTCCAGCACAGCCTGAGCCGCTGGATGGAAGGCGGCGGGCCACAATCAGAAACAGTGATCAGCTCCCGGGTCCGGGCTGCCAGGAATATTAAGGATTATCCTTTTTCCTGCCTGGCTTCGGAAGAGCAAAGTAAAGCTGTCCTGGATAAGATTAATACCGGTACGAGAGGAAAAGAAGAGTTTGAAGGCTTTAGATATTTAACGATGCAGGATATATCTGAACTGGAAAAACAATGCCTGGTAGAAAAGCACCTGATCAGCCCCTTCCTGGCCCGGGAGTCACACAGTGGAGCCCTGTTTTTAAGGCAGGATGAAGCGGTCAGTATTATGATTAACGAAGAAGATCACCTGCGTATCCAGTGTATATTACCCGGGCTGCGCCTGGAAGAGGCCTGGAAAGAGGCCGGATGTTACGATGACATCCTGGAAGGCGAATTGGAATATGTTTTTGATGAGCGATATGGGTATCTGACCGCCTGTCCGACTAACGTGGGGACCGGCCTCAGGGCATCGGTAATGCTTCACTTGCCGGCCCTGATTACCACCGGCCAGATCAACCGTTTTTTGGGAGCTCTTTCCCAGGTGGGTTTGACGGTACGGGGCCTCTATGGAGAAGGGACGGAAATTGTAGGCAACCTGGTTCAGGTATCCAACCAGGTTACCCTGGGCCATTCTGAAGAAGAGATAATCAGCAACCTGGGGAGCGTAGTTGGCCAGGTCATTGAACAGGAGCAGCAAGCCCGGCAGGCAATCCTTGATAAAAAGCGGGATGAGCTTACTGACAAAGCCTGGCGCGCGC
This sequence comes from Syntrophomonadaceae bacterium, assembly GCA_003567725.1. GTDB lineage: Bacteria > Bacillota > Dethiobacteria > DTU022 > DTU022 > B1SED10-74M. Next base: position 9,362 of record PWYU01000107.1, read on the forward strand.
TGGGATTGTTAAAATATAGCCAGCTGATGAGCTCCCAGGAGGCAATCGTGCTGCTTTCAGATTTGCGCCTGGGCTACGATCTGGGCTTGATAAAAGAGGTTAATCACAAACTTTTAAATGAATTGCTGGTTTTGATCCGCTCCGGCTGCCTGCAGCTTTTAGCGGGACGGACCCTTGACAGCCAGGAAAGAAGCCTGGAACGGCCGGTCCAGATTAAGCAAACCCTGGAGCGCTTTAGCAAAAAGCATAACTAGAAGATATTGACCAGGAATAACTTTTGAGGAATTTTAAAAAAAGAGGTGAACAACATGTTCATGTTTGGTAGATTTACAGAAAGAGCACAGCAGGTTCTAGTTCTGGCCCAGGAAGAGGCCAAACGCCTGAATCACAATTTTATCGGGACCGAGCATTTGCTTTTAGGCCTGGTCCGGGAAGGGTCGGGAATTGCCGCCCGAGCCCTGCAGAATATGGCTGTTGACTTAAATCGTGTTCGGCAGGAAGTAGAAAGAATAACCCCGAAAGGTGATAAAATCATTCAGCAGGGGATCAGCTATACACCAAGGGCTAAAAGAGTGGTCGAACTGGCCATTGAAGAAAGCCAAAATCTCGGCCACAACTACGTGGGAACCGAGCACTTAATGCTTGGCCTGGTCCGGGAAGGGGAAGGAATTGCCGCTCAGGTCCTTTCTAACCTGGGCATCGACCTGAAACGGGCACGTAAGGAAGTAATTCAGCTGCTGGGTGGTGAAGAAGCAAGCGGCAAAACGCCGGAAGGAGAAAAAGCCGGTGGCCCGCAGACTCCAACAGTTGATAGCTTTGGCCGTGATTTAACCAAACTGGCTAAAGATGGCAAGCTTGATCCGGTAGTTGGCCGGGAAAAAGAAATTGAACGGGTTGTGCAGATTCTAAGCAGGCGGACCAAGAATAACCCCTGTTTAATCGGAGAGCCCGGGGTAGGTAAAACTGCCATTGCCGAAGGCCTGGCTTATCACATTATCGAAGGCAAGGTGCCTGAAATCCTGCGTGAAAAAAGGGTGGTTACCATTGAACTGGCGGCCGTGGTAGCGGGAACCAAGTACCGCGGCGAGTTTGAGGAACGCCTGCGCAAGTTGATGAACGAACTACGTCAGGCCGGTAATGTTTTAGTGTTCATAGATGAGCTGCATACCCTGATCGGGGCGGGTGCCGCTGAAGGTGCTATCGATGCTTCCAACATCCTTAAACCGGCCCTGGCCAGAGGAGAATTGCAGTGCATTGGCGCAACCACTATGGACGAATACCGGAAGCATATTGAAAAAGACCCGGCCCTTGAAAGAAGGTTCCAGCCTATTACGGTGGGCGAACCAAGCCGGGATGAAAGCATCGAAATTTTAAAAGGCCTGCGCGACCGCTATGAAGCCCATCATAAAGTTAAAATTACCGATGAGGCCTTAGAAGCTGCCGTTAAGCTGGGCGACCGTTATATCTCGGATCGTTTCCTGCCCGATAAGGCTATCGATTTGATCGATGAAGCCGCTTCCCGGGTTCGCATTCGCAATTATACGGCGCCGCCTGATTTAAAAGAAGTGGAAGATAAATTGAATAATTTGCGCACCGAAAAAGAAGCTTCAGTACGCAACCAGGAGTTCGAAAAGGCGGCCAAGCTGCGCGATGACGAGCACAAGCTTAAAGAAGAGCTTGATGAACAGAAAAAAGAGTGGGAAAAACAGGTCGGCGCTTCTGACATGTCCCTGGTAACTGATGAAGATGTGGCCTACATTGTCTCCAGTTGGACCGGGGTCCCGGTCAAGCGCCTGGCTGAAGAAGAATCCGCCCGCTTAATGAAGCTGGAGGAAATCCTGCATAAGAGGGTCATCGGCCAGGATGAAGCAGTCCGCTCAGTGTCTAAAGCTGTCAGGCGGGCCCGGGCAGGCTTGAAAGATCCCAAGCGGCCCATCGGATCCTTTATTTTCCTCGGCCCGACCGGGGTGGGTAAGACTGAACTGGGCCGGGCCCTTGCTGAGGCGCTTTTTAGCGACGAGAACGCCATCATCCGTCTCGATATGTCTGAATACATGGAGAAGCACTCTACTGCCCGTTTAATCGGGGCTCCTCCGGGCTATGTCGGTTACGAAGAAGGCGGCCAATTAACTGAAAAAGTCCGCCGTAACCCTTATTCAGTCATCCTGCTCGATGAAATTGAGAAAGCGCACCCCGATGTGTTCAACATCCTGCTGCAGATCTTAGAAGACGGAAGGCTGACCGATGGCAAAGGAAGAACGGTTGACTTTAGAAACACAGTCATCATTATGACTTCCAATGTGGGCGCCACTTTTCTCAAGAAAGCGACAGTCGGTTTTGGCGCTGCCAGCGAGGAAGATGATTATGACGGCATGAAGGATCGGATTATGGACGAATTGAAAAAAACTTTTCGCCCTGAATTTTTAAACCGGGTTGATGACCAGATTGTCTTCCATGCTTTAAGTGAGGAGCATATCCGCCAGATAGTCGATCTGATGTTAGATGAACTGAACCGCAGGATAGAAGAGTACAGCCTCCAGATAGAGGTAACAGATGATGTTAAGGGTTTGTTGCTCAAAGAGGGCTTCGATCCCAGCTATGGAGCTCGCCCGCTGCGCAGGGTCATCCAGCGTCGTCTTGAAGACGGCATCTCGGAAGAGCTGCTGCAGGGTAAAATTGGCCCGGGCGACACCGTGGAAGTTACCACGGAAGGTGAAAGTGCTCTTTCATTCCAGAAAAAATAACTTTGAGAAGGGGGCGCTGGCGACGCCCCCTTTTTGTGTTAATATTATGAAAGTAGCAACTTTGAGTTAGGTAAAGGATTTTTACCCGGTTTTGTCGAATGTCCCTACTTGGAGTAGGTGAAATACACACGGGTATATTTTTTGCCCTGTTAAGAGGTGTAGCATTTGAAGATAGCTGTATCCGGCAAGGGCGGAGCTGGAAAATCGACTGTTTCCGCCCAATTGGTACGCTGTTTTACCCTTCATCAAATGCCGGTATTTGCAGTGGATGCCGATCCGGATGCCAACCTCGGGCTGGTGCTGGGGTTAGATCCGGATGAAGTCAATAAATTACGCCCCCTGATTGAGCTGCAGGAAGTTATTGAGGAGAAAAACTTTGGCGGTGGGGCTTTAGTCGACCTCAACCCTAACGTAGATGATGTCCTCGATAAATACACTCTACGGGATGACGGTCTTCGTTTCCTTAAAATGGGTGCGCTCAAACAGGGTGGTTCCGCATGCTACTGCAAGGAAAATTCATTTCTTAATGCCGTGCTGACTTCGATGCTCTTAGATCGCGACGAAGCAGTCGTAATGGACATGAGCGCCGGCGTGGAGCACCTCACCCGCGGGACAGCACGCGGCATTAAAATGATGCTGGTGGTTGTAGAACCAACCAGGGCCGGACTGAGTACTGCTCTTTCTGTTGATCGCCTGGCCGGCGACCTGGAAATAGAGCAGGTCCTGTTTGTCGGCAACAAAATCCGCAGCGAAGAAGATCGCGCCTACCTGGAATCTTCACTGCCTCCGGAACGTTTTGCCGGCATGATCGCTTTTTCAGATCAGGTTCTGGAAAGAGCTCGCCGCGGTGAACCGCTGGTTTCCACCAGAGATGACCTTTTACCCGGCTTAGAAAAAATTTACGAAAGTATCTGCAGGAGGTGATAATTGCCGCTACCGGTTTATTTAAGTTATTGGTTATTAAGTGAAATATATATTTTACAAGGGGACAGGCTAGCATTAAAAGAAACACCAAACTTATTTTAGTAACCTACAAGGAGGTTAAACCTGATAATGTCCGAAGGAAAGAAAAAAATTGACAACAGAAGGACTATCGATCCGGCTGCACTGGCTGTTATCGACAAGAACACGGCGAACGGCCAGGTTGAAACAGCATACGAACGTTACGTAAAAATGCAGCCCCAGTGTAATTTCGGGCGGACCGGCGTCTGCTGCCGGATTTGCCTGCAGGGGCCCTGCCGGATCACCAAAAAATCATCAAAAGGAATCTGCGGCGCACACGGCTATACCATCGTGGCCCGTAACCTGATTCGAGCAATTGCCGGTGGTTGTGGAGCTCACGCCGATCACAGCCGGCATATGATCTATACTATTCAAGAGCTGCTGGAAGACAAAGCACCGGATTACTCCATTGAGGACCCGGATAAGCTGCACCGGGTGGCCGAGAGGCTTGGCCTTTCAGCTGACGGCAAAGATGACAAGGAACTTTTGAAAGAAGTTCTTACCCATGCCGAATCAGATTTTTCAAAGCTTAGTGATGAACCATGCAAGTGGCTGGAAACTACGGTTGTACCTGAAAGGATGGAAGTCTTTAATCAGTGCAATATCCAGCCGCGCAGTGTTCACACCTCTATATCCGAGATCATGGGATCGACCCACATGGGCGTAGACCACGATCCGGTTAACCTGATTTTCCAGGGGTTAAAAACATCCCTGGCAGATTATATAGGCATGCATATTGCCACCGATCTCTCTGATATCCTTTTTGGCACTCCCAAGCCGGTGACTACGGAAGCTAACTTTGGAGTGATTGACCCTGAAATGGTTAATATTGCTGTGCATGGTCACAACCCGCTTTTAAGCGAGATGATCGTGCGTCAGGCCCGTGATATGAAAGATGAAGCAGAGGCCGCAGGAGCCAAAGGGGTTAAATGTATGGGTATCTGCTGTACCGGTAATGAAGTCTTAATGCGCCAGGGAGTACCGGTCTTAACCAATTTCCTGTCCCAGGAATTACCGATTATGACCGGCGCTGTTGACTTGATGGTTGTTGATGTGCAGTGTATTATGCCCGGGGTTAAAGCAGTAGCAGACTGTTATCACACCCGCATAGTCACTACCATGAACCACGCTAAGATCCCCGGTTCTTACCATGTTGAATTTACCGAGGATCGCGCTGTGGAAAAAGCTCGCGAAGTAGTCAAACTGGCCATTGAAGCTTTCAAAGAGCGCAAGGATAATGAAGTTGATATTCCTGAAGTCAAACATAAGCTGACCGCGGGATTTAGCATGGAAGCCATGGAAGAAGTCTTGGGTGCCGTTAACCCTGAGGAACCGATCAAGGTCATAACCGACGCCGTGGATTCCGGCCAGCTGCGCGGAGTGGTCCTTTTTGCCGGTTGCAACAACTTGCGCGTGCCGCATGATGCGAGCGGGGCTTACCTGATCAAGGAGCTGGCGAAAAAAGATGTTCTCATTGTGGCCACCGGCTGTGCTGCCGGAACCGCTGCCAAGTTAGGCTTGATGAATGCTGAAGCGGTAGAAGAATATGCTGGTGAAGGCTTAAAGGCTTTCTACAAAACGCTTAACGAGGCAAACAAGGATAAACTTAAAGAAGAGCTGCCGCTGGTATTCCACATGGGCTCATGTGTCGATAATTCGAGGGCCTATGATTTGACCACCGCCCTGGCTCGTCAGTGGGGTGTCGACGTACCGAAGGTTCCCTTTGTGGCTTCTGCTCCTGAAGCAATGAGCGAAAAGGCAATTTCAATCGGCAGCTGGTGTGTAACACTGGGGATTCCGACACATGTCGGAGTGGTCCCTGAAGTTACCGGCAGCGCCCTGGTAGACGGAATTGCGCTGCAGATTGCTGAAGACGTTTACGGAGGTTACTTCATGTGGGAAGAAGATCCCGAAAAAGCTCTCGACAGAATTCTTGGTGCACTTGACGAACGCTCCTGGAAACTGAAGATTCATAAACAGACTTCTGAAAAATACGAAACTGAACTATCCACCGGATGGTAAAGATACTGCTGAAAAGGAGGCACGAGTAATGAGTGAAGGTGTTCTTTCCCAAGAATGGAAACAATCATTTGACGAAATATTTGACGGTGCGGTAGATGAATCTAACCCGCCGGTTAAATTATTTGAAAAAGCGTATGACGGGGCGGTAATCGCTACCAGCTACGCAGAAATCTTGATGAATCAAGCTATCAGGCGCTACGGTCCTGATAAACCGGTCGGCTATCCCGATACCGGTTATTATCTGCCTGTAATCCGGGCACTAAGTGGTGAAGCAGTCGAAAAACTGGGTGATTTGCCCCCCATCCTGAACCGCATGCGCAATCAGATTCGGGAAGAGCTTAATTTCCACAATGCCCGGTTGTGCGGGGAAGCAGCAGCTTATTCGGCTGAAATTATCGAAGCCCTGCGCTACTTGGACGGAGCCAGGCCGCACGTGGACCCCTGGACCGGTTTCCTGGGCGACCCGGTAGTCCGCCGCTACGGGATTCTCTTAGTGGACTGGACTATTCCCGGACAGGCTGTAATCATGGGCAAAGGCAAGTCATCTGAAGATGTGGGTAAGCTGGTGATGGATCTGCAGGCCAAAGGATTCATGATTTTCCTTTGCAACCAGGTTATTGAGCAGGCCATCGAGGCCGGTTGTAAGCTGGGTATCGATTTTATTGCTTTCCCCATCGGCAACTTTACCCAGATTATCCACGCTGTAAACTACGCCCTGCGGGCCGGCATCGCTTTCGGCGGTATCCCGCCGGGAGAACGCGATAATACCCGTGATTACCAGCGGCGCCGCGTCCGTGCTTTTGTTCTTCAGCTGGGCGAAATCGACGAAGTCCAGGTTGCTGCTCACTTTGCAGCTATATTCCTTGGCTTCCCGGTTATTACCGACCAGGAGCTGCCCGAAGACGAGCAGGTCCCCAACTGGTATGTATCTAACCCCAATTACGAGGACATCCTCCAGGTGGCCATGGAGATTCGCGGCATTAAGCTGAAGATCGTTGATATTCCCATTCCCATCACTGTAGGACCCGCCTTCGAAGGAGAGGTTATCCGTAAAGGAGATATGCGGGTCGAGTTCGGAGGCAGTAAAACCACCGCTTTCGAACTGGTGGAAATGGTCGGTGAAGATGAAATCGAAGACGGCAAGATTGAAGTGATTGGCCCTGAAATTGACGATACTGAAGAGGGCAGCGCCCTGCCGCTTGGCATCATGGTCAAGATCTTCGGCCGTAAAATGCAGGAAGATTTTGAGAGTGTGCTTGAACGGCGGCTTCACTACCTGATCAACTACGGTGAAGGCCTCTGGCATATGGCGCAGCGTGATACGATCTGGATGAGGATCAGTAAAGACGCTGCGGAGAAGGGCTTCAAGATCAGGGATTACGGAGAACTGCTTGTGGCCAAGTTCAAGGACGAGTTTCCCTCCATCGTCGACCGGGTTCAGGTTACCCTGATTACCGAGGCCGAAAAGGTGGAGCAGGAGCTGGAACGGGCCCGCGAATTCTACAGCGCCCGTGACGAGCGCTTAAGGGGCCTGACCGATGAATCAGTTGATGAGTTTTATTCCTGCATCCTCTGTCAGTCTTTTGCCCCGAACCACTGCTGTGTGGTCACCCCGGAACGCCTTGGGCTGTGCGGTGCGGTGAGCTGGCTGGACGGAAAAGCCGCTTACGAAATTGACCCCACTGGCCCCAACCGGCCGATTAAAAAAGAAGGCCTGCAGGATGAAGAAAAAGGAATCTGGGATTCGGTTAATGAGTATGTCTACCAGAATACCAACCGGATGATTGAAGAATGTTCCATGTATAGCTTCATGGATCGGCCCATGACCTCGTGCGGCTGTTTTGAGTGTATCATGGCTATTGTTCCTGAAGCTAATGGAGTCATGATTACTACCCGCGAATACGGCGGGGACACCCCCGTGGGGATGACCTTCTCCACGCTGGCGGGCTCTGTCGGAGGCGGAGTGCAGACTCCGGGCTTCATGGGTCACGGACGGGCTTACGCCTTAAGTCGCAAATTCATCAGTGCTGACGGCGGCCTGGGGCGGCTGGTCTGGGCTCCCAAGGAACTGAAAGACTCGCTCGGTGATGAACTGCGCCAGCGGGCAGAAGAAGAAGGCCTGGGAGCTGACTTCGTGGATAAAATTGCCGATGAAAGTGTAGGCACCACGGCTGATGAGATCCTGCCTTTCCTTGAAGAAAAGGGCCATCCCGCCCTGAGCATGGATCCACTGATGTAAGAAAGACAGCGAAAAAAGCTCCGGCGGAGGAGACGATGAAGCCGGAGCTCTTTCCTGTAAATAGTGGACCCGCGGCCCAAAAACTTGCTGGAGCCTGTCGAGTCCGCTTAGCTTTTATGAAGACAAGAAAGGAGTAGAGTATTAATGGGTTTAACCGGCTTAGAAATTTATAAACACCTGCCAAAAACTAATTGTAAAGACTGCGGTTCACCAACCTGCCTGGCTTTTGCCATGGCGCTTGCCAGCGGCAAGGCTTCTCTTGATGCCTGCCCGCATGTTACCGACGAGGCTAAGGAGGCACTTGATTCAGCTTCTGCTCCCCCCATTAAACTGGTCACGGTTGGAACGGGGGATCACAAGGTGGAGCTCGGTGAAGAAACTGAAATATTCCGTCATGACAAGCGCTTTTTCCATCCCACCGGTATTGCTGTATTAATCAGCGACAGTGAAGATGTGGCCGCAAAAGCGGAACAGTTTGACGACCTGGAATTTGAACGGGTCGGAATGCACTATATTACCGATATGGTAGCGATTAAATGTGATTCCGGCGATGCCGGCAAATTTAAAGAAGCGGTGGAAACGGTTGCCGGTAAGACTGAAAAAGCGCTGATCCTGATGACCGAGGACCCCGCTATTATGGAAGGCGCTCTTGAAGCGGTAGCCGATCGCAAGCCCCTGGTTTGCGCTGCCACCAGTGATAACTTCGAAAAAATGACCGAACTGGCCAAAGGCAAAGACTGCCCCCTGGTAGTTAAAGGCAGCGATATTAACGATCTGGCCGAACTGGTCGAAAAAGTGGTCGGACTGGGCCATAAAGAACTGGTTATCGACAGCGGAGCCCGCGAAACCAGCCAGGTGCTGGCAGATTTAACCCAGTTCCGCCGTCTGGCGGTCCGTAAAAAATTCCGCCTCTTCGGGTACCCGGCTTTAGCGGTTACCACCAAAGACGATCCCAAAGAAGAAATTATCCAGGCCGGAGTTTACGTGAGCAAGTATGCCGATGTTGTTGTGCTTAAAGCCTGTGAAAAGCAGCAGCTGTTACCGCTGTTATCATGGCGCCAGAACCTCTATACCGACCCGCAGAAACCGATTGCTGTTGAAGCAGGCCTGTACGATGTGGGGGAACCCGGCGAAGACGCTCCGGTTTATGTTACCACTAACTTCTCCCTGACTTACTTTATAGTTGAAGGGGAAGTGGAAAGCTCCAGAATCCCCAGCCGGGTCCTGTCTGTCGATACCGGCGGCATATCCGTGCTGACCGCTTATGCTGATAACAAGTTTTCGGCTGAAACAATTACAGAAGCGATTAAGAAATGCGGCCTGGAAGATAAAGTCAAGCATAAAAAGCTGGTCCTGCCGGGCCACGTGGCTGTGCTAAAAGGAACCCTGGAAGAAGAATCAGGCTGGGAAGTCATGGTCGGTCCGCGCGAAGCATCAGGCATTACCAAGTATGCCAAAGATAATTTCGCCGGCGGAGTCAGTTAATAGCCGGCAGCGGCACTAAAATCCCTCCCGGGGAACCGGGAGGCTGGATAAAAGCCATAACATAAAAGGGTTTTAACTAACCCCTTGCGAACCATTTAATGAAAGGAGTATTTAAATGGCTGTAGAAATTCTGAAAGAAAAATATAGAAGTAAAGTCGGCGAGGTTGTCCTCGGCGCTACCAAGGAGGATGGAGGCACCCGCAGCCACACCATTACGGTGGGCGGCGAATCGGCCCTTCCTTACCTGCATTTTGAAGGCGAGATTCCCAATCGCCCGGTAGTAGCCCTGGAAGTATGGGATATCGTTCCCGAATGGAACCCCTGTTTTGAACAATATTACGGTGATGTTTACAATGATCCGGGAGCCTGGGCTAAAAAATGCGTTGAAGAATACGGTGCCGACCTGATCCAGGTCCGCTTAAAAGGCGCCGATCCCGATTTAAAGGACCACTCTCCCGAAGACTGCGCAGCGACTGTGAAAAAGGTCCTGGAGGCAGTTAGCGTACCGGTAATGGTTATCGGCTGCGGCAAAGCAGATAAAGATAATACCATTTACAACCCTATCGCTGAAGCGGCGGCGGGTGAAAACCTGGTCATGGGTGTAGGTGAACTGGAAAACTATAAAGCGGTTACCAGTGCCTGCATGGCTAACAACCATGTTGTTATCGCCCAGTCGCCCATCGACATCAATATTTGCAAGCAGCTCAATATTTTAATTGCCGAGATGAGCCCGGCTATGAGCACCCGCATTATCATCGACCCCACCGTGGCCGCTCTCGGCTACGGGATCGAGTATTCCTACTCGATTATGGAGCGGGCCCGCAACGGCGCCCTGCAGGGCGATAAAATGCTGGCCATGCCGATGTACGGCAACGCCGGTTTTGAATCATGGCGCCAGAAAGAAGCCAATATCTCTGCAGATGAGCAGCCTGGCTGGGGCGAGCAGGAAGAAAGAGGTATTTTATGGGAAGCGACAACTGCCATGGCTTACCTGCAGTCCGGTATTGATATCCTGGTGATGCGCCACCCTGAAGCCCTGAAAGCGATAAAAGGCAATATTGACGACTTGATGAAAAATAACAGCTACTAAACTGTTTTAAGGAGGCAAGCTGATGATTATTATCGGTGAACGGATTAACGGTATGTTTAAGGATATCGCCAGGGCGATCAATGATCGCGATCCCGGCCCGGTCCAGGAATGGGCCAAGAAGCAGGAATATAACGGTGCCCATTATCTTGATATCAATGTGGGCCCCAGCTCAACCGAGCCCGTGGAAGCCATGAAGTGGCTGGTTGAAGTTGCCCAGGAGGCAAGCGATTTGCCTTTAGCGCTTGATTCCACCAAGTACGATGCCATTGAAGCGGGGCTTAAACTCTGCAAGCAGCCGGCCATGATCAATTCTGTACCCGCCGAAATGGCCAAGATGGAGCGCGTTTTTGCCATGGCTGCAGAATACGGCGCCGAGGTGATTGGCCTGGCTATGAATGAAGAAGGTATTCCCAAGGATGCCGATATGCGGGTGGGCCTGGCCGCTGAGCTGGTAGCCACCGCTGATGCTTTCGGTATCTCTCCCGATATGCTCTACATCGATCCTTTAGCCCTGCCCTGTAACGTGGCCCAGGATCACGGCCCCGAGGTAATGCGCACCCTGCGGGAAATCAAGATGATTTCCGATCCGGCCCCGAAAACCACCGTGGGCTTAAGCAATATCTCCCAGGGAACTAAAAACCGGGAACTGATCAACCGGACTTTCGCGGTTATGGCCATGGCTAACGGCCTTGACTCTGCCATTGCCGATGCTTGTGACGACGAACTGATGGCAGCGGTAGCATCAGCACGGATCATTCTCGACATGGATATTTACTGCGATTCATTCGTTGATGTGTTCAAACAGCGCAACCGTTAAGCTTACAAACTGAGCAAATCATGATTGCTGAAGGGAAGGTGAGTATATGATAATCGCTGAACGCAAGCCGCTGGAAGAAATAGCGGCTATGGCTGCCCCTTACAAAAAGGTCTGCGTGCTCGGGTGCAACACCTGTGTGGGGATCTGTATGGCCGGCGGCGAGAAAGAGGCCCGGGAAACGGCGTCTCTCTTACGCATCCACCGTAAAAAAGAGAACTTAAAAGGAGAGGTGGATGTGTTTTCCATTGAAAGGCAGTGCGAATTTGAATTTATTGATGAGGTCCTGGAAAGATTAAAAGGTTATGACCTGATCGTTTCCCTGGCCTGCGGCGTCGGTGTCCAGACCATAGTAGAACATGTCCAATCCTTAAGGGTTGTTCCCGGTCTGAATACCACTTCCATGGGTTACCCAACCGAGCAGGGAGTCTGGTCTGAGCGCTGCCTCGGCTGCGGAGACTGCGTCCTGCATCTGACCATGGGTGTATGTCCCATAACCCGCTGCGCTAAAACTCTGCTTAACGGGCCCTGTGGCGGATCAGCTGAAGGGTTGTGCGAAGTTGGTGAAGATATTCCTTGCGCATGGCAGTTAATTCATGATCGCCTTTCCAGCTTTAGCCGTTTAGGTGACCTGAGCGAGATTCAGCCTCCCAAGGACTGGTCGACTTCTCATCACGGGGGCCCGAGAACCACAGTAAGGGAGGATGTTAGAATTGATCGCGGGGAGTAACCTGGAAAAAATAATCAACAGTGGAAACTTTGTCGTTACCGGCGAGCTGGGCCCACCAAAAAGTTCTGATATTGCCCAGCTTAAACATCACGCCGAAGAAATGAAAGATCATGTCGATGCCTACAACATTACCGACAACCAGACGGCCATTGTACGTACCTCCAGCATCGCCTGCGGGGCTACCCTGGTTCAGATGGGCCTGGAGCCGATCATCCAGATTACCGTGCGCGATCGCAACCGGATCTGCATCCAGGGTGATGTCCTGGGCGCACACGCCCTCGGTATCAAGAACATTCTCTGCCTGTCCGGAGACCACCAGAGCTTCGGTAACGAACCTGGCTCCAAGGGAGTCTATGATATCGATTCCATGCAGCTTTTAAAGGGCCTGCAGGAGATGCGTGATGAGAACCATTTTATAGGCGGGGATGAACTGGAAGCGCCGATTAATTACTATCTTGGTGCAGTGTCAAATCCCTTTGCCGATCCTTTTGAATACCGGGTGGATCGCCTCGAGAAGAAGATTAATGCCGGGGCCAGCTTTATACAAACCCAGTGTATATTCGATATTGATCGCTTTGAAAAATGGATGGAACTGGTCCGGGAAAGAGGGCTGCATAAAAAAACAGCTATAATGGGCGGTGTTACCCCTATTAAATCTATGGGTGCGGCCAGGTACATGAAGAACAATGTATCTGGGATTACTATCCCTGATAAGCTGATCGATAGGCTCAAAGGTGCAGAAAAGAAAAAAGAAGAAGGCCTGAAAATATGTATAGAAACCATCAAGAGGCTGCAGGAAATAGAAGGAGTGGCCGGTGTGCATATCATGGCCATCGCCTGGGAAGAAATTGTTCCTGAAATTGTCGAGCGCTCCGGTTTATACCCGCGCCCGAAAGTTTAA
>PWYU01000037.1 GCA_003567725.1 Syntrophomonadaceae bacterium
GCAAGTCATGCGCGGACTGCGCCTGTTGCAAAAACACAGGGTAGAGCACAATATTCTGGTTGCTGTTAACAATGTCAATGCTGACTATCCGCTGGAGGTGTACCGATTTTTAAGAGATGAAGCCCAAGCGGACTGGATTCAATTTATTCCGGTAATAGAGCGGCTAAACCCAGACGGGGAAAGAAGCATCGTTCAGGATGGAGTTGTGGTTTCTGATCGCTCTGTAAAACCAGCACAGTTTGGCCATTTTCTGAGCGCAGTTTTTGACGAGTGGGTAAGTAATGATGTCGGTTCAGTCTTCATCCAGACTTTTGAAGCGGCAATTCGCAACCACCTCGGCCTGCCATCCTCTGGAATGTGTGTATTCGAGAAGACCTGTGGCCTGGGCCTCGCGCTGGAGCATAACGGTGACCTCTATTCCTGCGATCATTTCGTAGAGCCGGCTTATTTACTGGGTAATATCCTCGAAACGCCGCTGGTCGAATTGGTGCTTTCTCACAGGCAAAAAGCCTTTGGTTTGGATAAAGGTGATAGCTTGCCTTCTGTATGCCTGGATTGTAAAGTACTCTTTGCCTGTCGGGGAGAATGTCCAAAGAACCGCTTTTTAAAGACTGTCACCGGCGAACCTAATTTGAATTATCTTTGTGAGGGATGGAAGAATTTTTTTGAGCAATCTAATGAGCAAATGAGCAAAATTGCTTTGCTGCTGCGTTCAGGACGCTCAGCAGCAGAAATCATGACAAAACCAAGTTTAAAGGGAGGTGATAAGAGAATCGTAACCACTAAGCATTAAATAAATATAAATCACATACATTAGAAAGGAATGAGCTTTTATGTCTGAAAAAAAACCGAATATCCTGGTCATCTGGGGAGATGATATCGGGATTACCAACCTGAGTTGTTACAGCGATGGTATCATGGGTTATCGCACCCCCAATATTGACCGGATCGCTAATGAAGGGATGCGTTTTACCGATGCCTACGGGCAGCAGAGCTGCACGGCAGGCAGAGCGGCATTTATCACGGGGCAAAACCCATACAGAACCGGTTTAACCAAGGTTGGCATGCCGGGAGCAGATATTGGCCTGCAGGCTGAAGACGCTACCATAGCTGAACTGCTCAAGCCCCTGGGCTATGCTACAGGACAGTTTGGCAAAAATCACTTCGGCGACAAAAACCAGTATTTGCCAACAGCGCATGGCTTCGATGAATTCTTTGGCAACCTATATCATCTGAATGCGGAAGAGGAACCGGAAAATATCGACTACCCTTCGGAGAAAGATTACCCTAACTTCAAGAAAATGTTTGGCCCGCGCGGTGTCATTCACTCTTATGCCACGGATGAAGACGACCCGACCGAAGATCCCCGCTGGGGCAGAGTGGGCAAACAGAAAATTGAAGATACCGGGCCGTTGACCAAAAAGCGCATGGAAACCTGTGATCTTGAATTCGTTGATGCCGCAAAAGATTTCATTAAACGCAAGCACGTGGAAGATCAGCCTTTCTTCGTCTGGCTGAATACCACCTGGATGCATTTCCGGGTCCGCCCGCCTGAAGAGATTATCGGCCAGGCCGGCCGCTGGCAGTCTTATTACCATGATACCATGGTTGAACATGACAAACATGTTGGACAGATGCTTGACCTGCTGGATGAGCTGGGTATTGCCGAGGACACAATTGTCATGTATAGCACCGACAACGGACCACACATGAATACCTGGCCCGACGGAGCGATGACCCCCTTCCGTAATGAAAAGAATTCTAACTGGGAAGGAGCTTTCAGGGTGCCCGCTATGGTGCGTTGGCCTGGCAAAATTGAAGCAGGAGTAGTCTCAAATGAAATAATCAGCCATACAGACTGGCTGCCAACGCTGCTTGCTGCTGCAGATGAACCGGATATTATAGAAAAACTGAAACAGGGTCACCAGGCCGGAGATAAACACTTCAAGGTTCATATTGACGGGTATAATTTCTTACCCAACTTTATGGGCGAGGAAGAAAAAGGGCCCCGTCCCGGGGTTATCTATTTTTCTGACGATGGTGACCTTGTCGCCCTGCGCTATGATAACTGGAAGTTTGTCTTTGCCGAACAGCGCCAGCAGGGGGGTCTTCAAATCTGGTTTGAGCCTTTTACTTTTTTAAGAATTCCAAAGCTTTTCAACCTGCGTACCGACCCATTCGAGCGCGCTGACATTACATCCAACACCTACTGGGACTGGCTGATTGACAGGGCATACCTGACCTATGCAGCCCAGTACCTGGTGAGAAGTTTCCTGGAAACATTCCAAGAATTTCCCCCGCGCATGAAGCCGGCCAGTTTTGGGATTGACCAGGTTTTTGCCAAGATGGAACAGTCTTTCAATATCGATTAAAACAAATTTTACAAACGTGTGCGCCCGGTTTTGACCCTGGGCGCACCGTTTAGTAAGTAGTGTAAAGCAAAGGGTACGTAGGACGGTTAAGGGAAGAGGGAAAACTTATGGATAATAAGCATATTAACGATGAGCTTTTTGATGGTCGGCGGTTAACTACCCCAAAAGCAGCAGCTGCTGCCGGTATTATCTTTGCGCTGTTAATTGGTGCTACTTTTACCCTCATCCGCACGGCCATGCCCGCCTATCCGACAGACCCGGACATCACCTGGCTTAAGGAGCATTCAGAAACTGTAACACTGGCCTTAAGCCTGGTCCCTTATGCCGGAATTGCTTTTCTCTGGTTTATCGGGGTAATCAGGGACCGGATCGGCAGCTATGAAGACCGTTTCTTTTCAACTGTTTTTTTTGGCAGCGCTTTAATCTACATCGCGATGATCTTTGCCGCAGCGGCGCTTGCTGCCGGCTTGATCTCGAGCTATTCAGTTGCGGCACAAAGCCTGTTTGACAGCGGTCTCTATATTTACAACCGCGCCCTGATCTGGCAGTTTCTAAATATTTACTCAATACGCATGTCATCTGTTTTTATGATTTCCCTGGGAACCATATGGCTAAGAACAGCGGTTATGCCGCGCTGGCTGGCCTTAATCACCTATGGTTCGGCCTTGGTTCTTATGTTTTCAATCAGCTACAACACCTGGATTACCCTTTTATTCCCAGCCTGGGTATTAGTGATCAGCATATATATCCTGTTACAAAGCCTGCGCCCGGGATCAAGCTCTGTTTGAGCTTAAATGAAATCGCTTTTTCCCGGTAATGGAGGATCAACCAGGCCAGCATTAACCAAAACAGAACTACACCAAAAATACACCACCGGGGTGGTATCTGAAGGCACGGTAAAAGATTATTTTAATATCATGAACAATAATAAAAGTTTGCCGATAAAATTTGACCAACCTGCCGTTTATGAAATTGTAGTTAACGGAACCGTATCACCAGACAGTTATGCATTTTTTCAGGGCATTACAGCCAGCAGCGGCAGAACTGAAGGTGGTAATGCATTAACAGTCTTTACCGGCCCGTTTGCCGATCAGGCCCAGCTTGGGGAACTTTTTAACCTGATTTACGAGCAGCAGCTTGCGATTATCTCGGTACGCAAACTGTCCGATTAAAAATATTAGCAATCTGGAGCGATAAATTAATGTGGGATTCGAAATTATTTAAAACTGGAATCGTAATTTTAGTCACCTTCGCCATTATTTATATCGGCACACAGATAACTTTTGTCTTCAGACCGATAGTAGTTGTATTCGAGGCCTTATTTTTAGCTTTCTTTATTTCAGGAATCCTCTTCTATCTTACATGTCCATTAAGCAACCTGTTATCTAAACACAAGGTTCCCCGGATGCTATCAATCCTCATTATATTCATATTGATTATCGGGGTGATCTTTTTTCTCGGTTTGGCAATCGGGCCGATCCTGGTTGATGAATTTACTAAGCTGATTAATAAACTTCCCCAAAATGTCGAGCAGCTGCATATCCTGATTATCGGACTAAGCGACCACCCGGTTATAGAGCGGCTTATAGATTTAGAGGCGATAAATGTCAGCAGGCTGACTGAACGTTTGGCGAATATGCTTTCCAGTACTATTGCAGGTTTAACCAGTAGTTTCGGAAGTATAGCAGGGATTGTTACCAGTTTTTTTACCACGATTATGGTTGTACCATTCCTGCTCTTTTATATGCTTAAAGAAAAAGGACAGGGCTCTATCGAAAGCCTAATCGATCGGTATGTTCCAGATGATTACAAGAACAGCATAAAACAGGCCCTGGCTGAGATCAACAAGAAGCTGGGTGATTATTTTCAGGGTGTGGGGATAGTCTGCCTTTGTGTCGGTATCCTGGCCTATATCAGTTTTTTAATTATCGGTCTTGAATTTGCTCTTATTTTGGCAATCATTATCGGCATTACTAATATAATTCCTTACCTTGGTCCATTTATCGGGGCTGTTCCCGCAGTATTAATCGGTCTCTTCGATTCGCCGACAAAAATGTTCTATGTGCTTATTGCTATCGTAATCGTTCAGCAGATTGAAAGTTTATTTATATCTCCGGCAGTAATGGGACGCAAGATGGCTTTAAGTCCCCTGGCAGTGATCCTGGTTATACTTATCGCCGGCCGGCTTGCCGGTTTGCTGGGAATTATTCTGGCTGTCCCGGGCTTTACTGTTCTTAAGATAGTGGTTAGCCATACTTATGAGCATATCCAGATGAAAAAACAAAAACTCGAAGAAGCAAAAGTCAGTTAATAAGCTTTTAGGCATCATTTATGGTTTGAATTAATATATTTTTAGGAGGTTTTATTAATGACAACATTATCAGTATGGAAGTTTGAAACAGCCGAAGGTGCGCAAGAAACGCTTAGCAGACTGTTGGACATGCAAAAACAGCAATTGATCCAGATTAATGATGCGGCTGTTGTTTCGTGGCCGGCAGGTAAAAAACGCCCCAGGACAGACAATTATGGCAGTATGGTAGGCAGAGGCATGGTTTCAGGAGCATTCTGGGGCATGCTTTTCGGGCTTATCTTTTTTGTGCCCTTGTTTGGCATGGCCGTTGGAGCTACAATGGGCGCCTTCACCGGCAAATTTCAAGATTATGGAATTAACGATAGTTTTATCAATAAGGTCCGTCAGGAGGTAAGTGAAGGCACTTCAGCCTTATTCCTCCTAACCAGCTCGGCAGTACGTGATCGCATTGCTAAAGAATTCAAGGGCGTTTCAGTGGAGCTGATCCATTCAAACCTCAGCAAAGAGGAAGAAGCGACTTTAATGGAAGAATTTGGTACTAACTAATAATCAGGCTTCCATTTAGCCAGGGTAACGTTCAAAAGTGCTCAATGCCACACACTCTGGCTTTGAAATGAAGGAGGCCAGAGTGTGCAGGCATTGAATTCGATCTAAGTTTAATAGATTAGATGAAATATATTGTAACTCAATCATTTGTTGTTTTTATAGTTGTCTAGAAAGGAAGAGTAAAATGGCAAATATAACTTTTTCTTACCCTGACGGTTCAAAGTATGACGGGGAGTGGCTTGATGACAAACGTCATGGTAAGGGGATTTGGACTCGGCCTGATGGAACCAGCTATGCCGGTGAATGGGTAGAGGATAAACCAAATGGCAAGGGAACCCTAACCAGCCCTAAAGGAATTAAATATACCGGGGAATGGAAAAATGGCAAAAAAGACGGCCAGGGTATCCTAAGCCACCCGGGCGGCACCAC
>PWYU01000015.1 GCA_003567725.1 Syntrophomonadaceae bacterium
GACCGTTATTATAACATAGCTATTTTGCCTTGAGAAGCAAACAAAACTCTTACAAAATAGGTTATTATATGATTCGCGATAAGATCCGCTATTACCTTTTTACGGTAAAAACTTTTTATAAGTATATCACTGCCTATTTTTTATCGCTTCTGGGTGGAGACTCTGGTAATATTTTTTTAATCTATTATCTATGCTATGATGGGATTTAGTAAAACATAACTACCGGCCCATAGAATATTCACTGAACTGCAACCTGAAATAACGCAAGATTTATTGATTTCAGCTGTTAGAAGGCGGTAAATCATCATGGAAATAGCGATACAAGAAGCGCTTGCCCGAAAGAATTTAATATTTATAGATGTGCGCTCGCCCGGCGAATATGAGGAAGCTTCCATTCCCGGCGCCATTAATATTCCACTATTTAACGACCGGGAACATTCTCAGCTGGGCATTATTTTTTATCAAATGGGTGAATATGAAGCCAGAAGGGCAGCCCTGGCCATGGTTGCACCCAAGCTGCCAGTTCTGGTTGAAAATATTGGCTCCGCATGCGGTAAAAAAACACCTCTTCTGTACTGTAAAAGAGGAGGTTTACGCAGCCTTAGTCTTTACCAGGTTCTTTCTCTGGCCGGAATTTCCGCTTTAAGGCTAAAAAATGGTTACAAGGCGTATCGCCGTTATATTAACCAAAGACTGAATGAATATAGCTTGAAAAAAAAGCTGTTTGTTCTTCATGGACTTACAGGGGTAGGAAAAACCTTGATCTTGAAAGAATTGACCGAACAAGGAGCGCCGGTTATAGATCTTGAGGAGCTGGCCAGGCATCGTGGTTCAGTTTTTGGAGCAATTGGCCTTGAAAAATCTCGCTCCCAAAAAAACTTTGATGCCTTGCTGCTGCAAGAACTTGATAATCTTGAAAATAAACCGTACCTGCTTATTGAAGGCGAAGGAAAAAGAATCGGCGATGTTTATTTGCCTCCTTTCTTAGTTGAAGCCATGGAAATGGGAGACCACTATCTCATTACTGCTTCTTTGGATACAAGGGTAAAAAGAATCCTTCAAACCTATATTCAAAGCCCATTAACCAGGGAACGGTATAATCAAATAGAAACATCCATAAAATCATTAGAACGCCGTATGGGGAAACATAAGCTAGATCTGCTGATGAAAATGATGAAAGAAGGAAATTACTACGCTGTTGCAGAATTATTATGCAAAGATTACTATGATCATTTTTACAGTGATTCTCGCCCGGAATGCGCGAATTTTAAAGAGATAATAGACGCTTCGGATATAAAAAAAGCGGCAAAAACAGTTTTGGAGATAATAAACAGCAGGTATACCGCCTGAAGATAATAGTCTCAACACACCGGGCAAGAGCTTAAGATAAGCTTAATGTGAGGGAAAAACGGGCGAAAAGCCGAAGCTGAGCCGCTGCAATATCTGCCTGAACGATCTGTGAGCACAGTTTTCATTGCAGGCAATTTAATCAAAACCCTGTAATGGCTGAGAGGGAACCATATTTATTAATTGAAAGGAGTAGCGCCAATGAATCCTTATGATGCAGCCCACCATCTGGTTAAAGCTATAAGAGAATCAGGGGAATTTAAAGAATTCAAAAAAGCCCGGGATGATTTGAAATCCGATCCATCGGCAAAAAAAATGTTCATTGATTTACGCAGCAAGCAAATAGAACTCCAGAAGCAAAGCCTTTCGGGCATTGAAGTATCACAGGAACAAAAAGAAAAGGTTAATAAATTGCTTGAAGTAGTTTCTATGAACATGGTAGCAAAACTCTTTTTGGAAACTGAATATAAAATGGCCAGGTTAATGCAGGATGTGCAAAATATTATCGGAGAAGCTGTCGAAGAAATACATGATGAAGATTTAATGACTATTTCTGAAGATGACAGCAATGGTAAAGAATAATAATGTATCGATATAACACCAGGCAGTATCAAGCCCTGCTCCTGGATCTAGATGGCACCATTTTAAATTTAGATATAGAAAATTTTATTCCGGCTTACCTGGAAGTCCTATCAGAAAAATATACCGGCAATCTTAACCGTGATGTTTTTATTAGACATCTCTTAGAATCAACAGCAAGAATGGTTGCAAACAATGAACCCAACAGAAAAAATATAGAAGTTTTTTATGACGAATTTTGTCAAAGAATCGGACAAAGCCGGGAGCAGATCCACTCTATCCTGGAAGATTTTTATCAAAACGATTTTCCAGCTTTGAGCAGCTGGGGGGGGAAACACCCCTATGCCAGAGAATTACTTGAAAATGCCAGGCAGAATAATATGATCCTGGTACTTGCAACTAACCCTATTTTCCCATTAACAGCTATAGTACAACGCCTCGGCTGGGGCGGCTTTTCCCCTGAAGAGTTCGATTTTATTACCAGTATTGAAAACATGCACTTCTGCAAACCCAATCCAGCCTATTATAAAGAAATTATTAGCAGGATTAATTGCTCTCCTCAGCAATGCTTGATGGCAGGCAATGATACCTTAGAAGATCTTAGCGCAGCAAAAGCCGGATTAGATACTTTTTTAGTAGAAGATTTAATTCTCCAACGCGGTGATCAGAACCCTGCTTACACCTACAGGGGGAAACTTAAAGATCTGGCTTTTTTCATCAAGGGTTTGGAAGCATTTCGCTATTAATACAATAACAAATCCGGCTATCGTATCAAAGTTTTATTTTTTCTTATCTTTACAGCCCTGAGAGCGGGGCCATCTTCTTTTTCTAACCGGGCATTGATTAATTTGTTACGCCAGTGAAGACCTTTAATTTCCATATCGATTTTTACTCTTAGATAATGAGGAGTAAACCCTTCTCCATGGGAATAGGGAGTAACTTTTTCAACAAGCACCGGTTGAACAGAACCAAGAAATTCACGCCGGTAAGCTGAAGCCATTTCATCGCCCAGGCTGATCATTTCTTTACTGCGTTCATTTTTGATTTGGGACGGAACCTGGCCGGAATAACCGGCTGCCGCTGTTCCAGGCCTGGGCGAAAATTTAAAGACATGCAGACGGCTAAAACCGATATCATTAATTAACTGCATGCTGCGCCGGTGATGCCACTCGGTCTCTCCTGGGAAACCAACCATAACATCAGTGCTTAAGGCCAGCCCCGGTATTTCCTGCTTAAGCCATTTTGCCAGGTATAAATACTCTACCGGCTCATAAGGACGGTTCATTAATCGTAATATCTCTCCATCTCCGCTTTGCAGAGGAATATGAAGGTGAGGGCAAACCAGCCAGGAGTCAGTAATTTGCTCTACCAGTTCAGAATTGATATCGGAGGGTTCAAGAGAACTCAGACGCAGTCTCATCAAACCCGGGATCTCTTCTAACTCAGCTATAAGAGAGGCTAAGGTAACATTATCAAGGTCAGCGCCATAAAGGCCGAGGTGGATGCCGGTCAGCACTATTTCCCGGCAGCCGGAGGAAATCAGTTTTTGGGCCCGCAAAATCGCTTCTTCAGGTTGCAAGCTTCGCAAAGGCCCTCTTGCCAGCGGTACAACACAATAGCTGCAATACTGTTCGCAACCCTCTTGAATTTTTAAGAAACCTCTGGTCCGACCCCTTTTTTTTACCGGTGGTAAAATTTCAAACTTACCTGCGGCGCTATGAGGAGAAACTAGATCCTGAATTTGACCTGAAGATATATTTTGCAAGATTTGAGGCAGATTTTCACGTTCCCGGTTACCGATAATTAAGTCAGCTACTTCCATATTTACAATTTTATCGGAAGCGCTTTGAGCGTAACACCCTGTAGCTATAACTATGGCCTGGGGAGCACGTTTCCTGGCCTGCCGAATTGCTTTTCTTGACTTATGATCACTGTTTGCCGTTACTGTACAGGTGTTTATAACATAAACGTCGGCCCTGTTGTCGAAAGCGGTGATCTTATAACCGCATTGCTCAAATAATGCCTGAAGCGCTTCTGTCTCACAATAATTAACCTTACAGCCAAGTGTGAAAAATGCTGCTTTTTTCTTCACTTTGTTACCCTTTCATCAAAAATCGCCCCATATTGACTGAATTATCGTAACCGCAGCAACTGCAGCAGTTTCCGTTCTTAAAATTCTCGGCCCTAAATGAACAGTATGCCCTCCCGCTTTCCTAATTGCTTCTATTTCAGCCAGGTCAAAACCTCCTTCCGGGCCAATCAATAAAAACACAGACTGGTCTTGAGGCTTTTGAGTCTTTAAAAGCTCTTTCAGGGAAACCTTATCTTCCCTTTCCCATGGCAGCAAAATATATTGCCCTTCAAGTTCAAATAGCAAAGATTTTAAATTTCGAACTTTATCAACCTGAGGCAGGAAGGCGCGGCGGCTTTGTGCCGCAGCAGAACAAGCTATCTTCTGCCACCGGACTTGCTTCTTCTCTACTTTCTTATTTAAATCTGGAACACTTCGCATTAGCTCTAAAGGAATTATTTTTTTTACGCCAAGCTCCACTGTTTGCCTGATAATGCGATCCATTTTTTCGCCTTTGGCTAATGACTGCAGTAAAGTAATGTTTAAGAAGGATTCGTTGGAAGGTATTTTTTTATCAAGAAAAACCCGGACCCGGTCCGGGCCGGCAACTGTTATAAAACCACTCAAGGCTGTTCCAAAACCATCTGCAACAGCAATTCTATCACCTTTCTTTAAACGGAGTACGCGTAAAGCATGTTTTAAATCTGAAGCGGCGAGATCGACTTCCGTCCCGGTAAGTAATCCGGTCCCTTCTAAAAAGAAGTAATGCATTTTTACCTCCGGGCCGTATTTAAATTATCAGCTACCAAAAGCATCTTTCATCCGATCAAAAAAGCCTTTGCTTTCTACTCCAACTTCTTCTCCGCTCAAGTAGGCAAATTCTTCGAGTAGTTCTTTCTGACGCTGATTAAGGCGCCTGGGAACATTTACTCTCACTTTTACGCGTAAATCTCCTCGGCCTGAACCACGTAAATGAGGCATACCTTGCCCTTTCAACCTGAAAGAAGTCCCGTGCTGGGTACCTTCTGGTATCCTGAGAGTAACATTTCCATCAATAGTCGGCACGTCTTTTTCTACTCCCAGCGCGGCCTGGCTAATACTGATTGTTTCTTCTATCCAGAGATCGCTGCCTTTTCGGTTAAATAATTTATGAGGTCTTACTCTAAAAACTACATAAAGATCGCCGGAGGGGCCACCACGCAAACCTGCTTCACCGCCCCCGCTAACCCTGAGGCGGCTTCCCTCCTCTACCCCTGGTGGTATTTTAATTTCAATTTTTCTCTCCTGAACAATTCGGCCCTGGGCATTACAGGTAGAGCAGGGATCATTTATGATTACGCCTTCTCCCCGGCAGCTGCTGCACACCTGCATATTGACAAACCGCCCAAACGGAGTGGTTCTCGTATACTGCTGCTGACCGCTACCACCACAGGAAGAACAGGTTTCGGTGCCTTCAGAAGACCTGGTTTTCTTACCATTACAATCAGGGCAGGTCTCTGTTCTAGGTATGGTAATTGTTTTTTCGCCTCCGTGGAATGCTTCTTCCAGGGTTATTTCAAGATCATAGCGCAAATGATCTCCCTGTTCCGGGCCTTGCGGCCTGCGGCGGCCGCCCATTCCACTCATTCCACCAAAAAATTGCTCAAATATCTCATCAATACCACCAAATCCAGTCTGGCCAAATCCCGCACCCCCAAAACCTTCGAAACCAGCTGAACCACTTTGATTATTAGCGCTATGTCCAAAACGATCATAATAATCACGTTTCTGTGGATCGCTCAAAACATCATAGGCTTCTTTAATTTCTTTAAATTTATTTTCTGCTTCTGCATCGTCCTTGTTAAAATCCGGGTGATATTGCTTGGCCAGCCGGCGGTAAGCTTTTTTTACCTCATCATTGGAAGCATTGCGATCAATGCCTAAAATATCATAATAGTCCCGTTTACTCATAACCGCTATCATCCTTTAACCCAATTAATTATTTTATAAAATCACCTTAACCGGTTGAATTATATAAAACCGGTTAAAAAGATCTAAACTTAATAAAAGTATAACATTGAAGCCAGGCTTCTGCCTATTGTAAAATTTGGTTCTCTTCGGTTGATTGATCAACAAGCTTTAAAAGTATCCATTTTTAATCACCGGCAAAAACCTGGCCCCAGAAACCACTTATTTAAAGCAAACCTTATTAGCTTTACTCTTTTTCTCCGCTTTCTTCTTCACTATCATCATGGACGTCATAATCAGCATCTACTACATCTTCACTATCTGCCGCTTCCCCCGGGGACTCTGCACCGGCAGCTTCGGACTGCCCTGCTTCAGCCTGCTGCTCATAAAGCTTTGAGGACAATTCATGCATATGACTGTTCATTTTTTCAGTAGCTGCCTTTATTTTATCCAGATCTTCTCCCTGCGCAGCAGTACGAAGCTCTTCTACAGCTGCTTTGACTTCCTCCGCTTTTCCGCTATCAACCTTGTCACCAAGATCTTTTAAAGCCTTCTCTGCACTATAAGCAAGGGTGTCAGCTTGATTACGGGCTTCGGCCAACTCTTTGCTTTTACGATCTTCTTCAGCAAATTTCTCGGCCTCATTAACCATATCATCAATTTGATCTTTCTCCAGGCCACTGGAAGCTGTTATGGTTATTTTTTGCTCCCGGTTTGTAGCCATATCTTTAGCCGAAACATTCACTATCCCGTTAGCATCGATATTAAAACTAACTTCAATCTGAGGAACACCCCGGGGAGCCGGTGGTATGCCATCAAGCATAAACCGCCCTAAGGTTTTATTATCAGATGCCATAGCCCTTTCTCCCTGCAGGACATGAATATCCACACTGGTTTGATTATCAGCCGCAGTGGAGAAAGCCTGTTTCTTCTCAGTAGGAATTGTGGTATTTCTCTCAATAATCTTGGTAAAAACGCCTCCCAGTGTTTCAATACCTAAAGACAGAGGAGTAATATCCAGAAGCAAGACATCTTTGGCTTCTCCACCAAGAACACCGGCTTGATAAGCGGCACCCATAGCAACAACCTCATCGGGGTTCACTCCCTTATGAGGTTCTTTCCCCAGTAAATTCCGGATAGCATCCTGCACAGCAGGTATTCTAGTTGAACCACCCACCAGGATAATTCTATCTATTTCTTCAGTGCTAAGATCTGCATCAGATAAAGCCTGCCTTGTCGGTTTCATGGTTTTTTCAATAAGATCACCGGTCAACTCATCAAATTTTGCCCGGGTCAAGGTAATATTAAGATGCTTGGGTCCATCCTGTGTAGCAGTGACAAAAGGTAAGTTTATATCGGTTGTAGTAACGGAAGATAGTTCCACTTTTGCCTTTTCAGCCGCTTCAATTAACCTTTGTAAAGCCATTTTATCCTGGCGCAGGTCAATGCCCTGGTCTTTTTTAAATTCTTCGGCAATATAATCAACGATTCTTTGGTCAAAATCATCTCCACCCAGGCGGTTGTTTCCGCTGCTGGCTTTAACTTCAACCACGTCATCACCCAGTTCAAGCACAGAAACATCAAAGGTGCCTCCACCGAGATCAAAAACCAGGATCTTTTGATCTTCTCCTTTTTTGTCCAGTCCATAGGCCAGTGCTGCGGCAGTAGGCTCATTGATTATCCTGAGGACTTCTAAACCGGCTATCGTCCCGGCATCTTTTGTAGCCTGCCTTTGACTGTCAGTAAAATAGGCAGGGACCGTAATCACTGCCTGGGTAACATTTTCGCCCAGATAGCTTTCGGCATCGGCTTTCAATTTTTGCAAAACCATCGCAGAAACTTCCTGAGGAGTATACTCTTTATCATCAATTTTTACCTTGTGGTCGGTCCCCATTTCACGTTTAATTGAAACAATGGTTCGCTCAGGGTTAGTGACTGCCTGCCTTTTTGCCACCTGCCCTACCAATCGCTGACCATCTTTTGTAAAAGCTACAACAGAGGGCGTTACCCTGCTTCCTTCGGCGTTAGCAATAATTTCCGGTTCACTACCGATCAGTGCGGCAACCGCTGAATTTGTTGTGCCTAAATCAATTCCTAGTACTTTTCCCATTTTCCCTTTCCTCCTAAATTTATCTAGTTTGCTATTATAAGTTATTCACGACAAACCTTCACCATAGCCGGACGAAGGACTCGCTTCCTGTGCCAATATCCCTTTTGAAGAGATTCAACTACATTACCCGGTTCAGTATCTTCACTTTCCACTTCCATAACCGCATGATGACAGTGAGGATCAAAAGGCATTCCTTCCGCTTCGATAACTTTAACCTCTTCCTGTTCTAAGATTTGCATTAATTGTTTATAAATCATTTCCAATCCGGCAATATGGGAATCCGGCACGCTTTGATCAGACCGGGCGGAATCCAGAGCTCTCTCCAGGTTATCTAAAACAGGCAAAAGCCGGCTTAAAAAATCATAAAGTGCATATTCTCTGGCCTCTGAATGCTCCATTTTGCTGATCCGCCGCAAATTGTCCATTTCAGCTTGCTTGCGCTTTAACCGGTCCAAAAGCTCTTCTTTTTCCTGCTCCCATTTTTTTTGGGCCTCCATTGCTAATGCATCATCTTCTTCGCTCCAGGCAGGATGCTCTTCTATGAGCTCTTGCTCTTCTGAAGCCGGAGTGGACTCCTGGTTTTCATGGTCTTGTTCTGAATCTTGCTTTATTTGGTTTTCTTCAACCCTGCTTTCTTCAGTTCTGATTGCTTTTTTTTCAGCGTTTTTTTCTTCCCGGTTTTGTTTATTTTTTTTATTGAGCATAAATCACTTCACCTGCTTGTTTGTTTTTATTGGAGCAATGCCACTATAACATCAATCATGTTAAGAGCTGCTCAGGCTCTGATTTAAATGATTAACCAGGCGCTGCATGACGCTAATCACCCGGCTGTAATCCATTCTGGTTGGCCCAAGGACACCAAGGGTGCCAATTGTTTTATCATGAATCCGATATGTACCGGTAATCAAGGTACATTCTTTTATATCTTCAAATTCGTTTTCTGAACCTATTCTGACTACAATACTGTCTTCGCTCGAATTATCTTCCAGGATTTTAAATAAAAGAGGCTCCTGCTCAAACAATTTGAGCATTCTTCGTATTTTATCAACATCTTTAAATTCAGGCTGATTAAGAATATTAGTTGTTCCTCCAAGAAATACCCGGATCTGTCTCTCTTCTTTAAGGCTTTCTTCAAGAAGGATAAAGGCTTGCTCCAGGATTTCCAGGCGCTTGAACAGATCTCTTTTTAGTTCGTTAATCAAAGAAGTTGTAACCTGATCTATAGTCAGGCCATAAAGTTTGTGATTTAAATAGGAAACGACCTGTTGCAGTTCCGAGTGGCTAAGCTGGTGATGCAAATCTATAACTTTGTTTTTAATAAAGCCTGTATCGGTTATTAAAACTACCAGGCCTCTTTTTTCATCAAGAGGCAAAATCCGCAGCTGATGAAAAGCACTTTTTTTAAACTGCGGCCCCATAATTAAAGAAGTCTGATTGGTAGCGGAAGATAAAACCCTGGTAGAGTTTATAATGATCTGTTCGATTTCTCGCATCTTACCAGCGCTTATAGAGCTGCTAATGGTTTCTTCAACATCCTGGCTAAGTATATTCATATCCATCAAATGATCAACATAATAACGATAACCCTTCTGGGTAGGAATCCTTCCGGCAGAAGTATGAGGTTGAACCAGATATCCCATATCTTCCAGATCAGCCATCTCATTTCTGATGGTCGCTGAACTTAATCCTCCAGGGTAAAAGCGCGCTACTGTTCGAGAACCTACCGGTTCAGCAGTTTTAATATAATTAACCACAACAGCGCCTAAAATATGTTCTTTCCTCTCATTTAACGAGGCACTCATTTTGAATCCCCCCATTTTAACCTTTAGCACTCTAAGTTAAAGAGTGCTAAGGCTACTAAAAAAATAACATTTTGGAGGGGACTTTGTCAAGTTGATTAGAAAATATAATCCATGAATTAATAATGTTGCTTCCATCAGGATTGCTGCTTTAAGCGATAATTGGCCAGAGCATCCTGCAACGCATCCGCGGCCAGGTTTGAACAATGTAATTTCATTGGCGGCAAGCCGCCAAGTTCATTAGCAACATCCTGATTGTTAATTTTTAGCGCTTCTTCAATAGTTTTTCCTTTAACCATTTCTGTGAGCATACTGCTGCTGGCTATTGCAGCGCCGCAACCATAAGTCTGGAATTTTATATCTTCAATGCGATCATCTTTAACCTTAATATAGAGTTTCATAGTATCGCCACATTTAAAGCTTCCCGTCTCACCTATTGCATCTGCATCATTTAACTCTCCGACATTGCGGGGATTATTAAAGTGCTCCATTACTTTTTCGCTGTACATTTAACCCTGCCCCTTTCACTTTTTTACTTTTATCTAGCATGATATGTCGGAGACATACTGCGCAGTCTCTCTACGATGGGCGGAGCTTTCTCCAAAACATAATCAACATCTTCTTCACTATTCCCAAAGCCAAGACTAAACCGTACTGAACCATGAGCAGTAGCATGATCCAGGCCAATGGCCGATAAAACATGAGACGGCTCCAATGAACCGGAAGAGCAAGCCGAACCACTGGAAGCGAAAATACCTTCCATATCAAAACTTAACAGTACCGATTCTCCTTCAATATATTTAAAGCTAACATTGACATTACCGGGCAAACGCTCTACAGGGTGTCCGTTCAACACCACATCTCCCAGGGCTGATAAACCTTCTATAAGACGATCCCTCAATGTTTCAATCTTACTTTTTTTCTCTGATATTTCAGAAACAGCCACTTCTAGAGCTTTACCCAAACCAATAATCCCAGGTACATTTTCTGTGCCCGGCCTTATTTTTCCCTCCTGGCTGCCACCTCGGTAGAGCGGATCAATCTTCGCCCCCTTTTTCATAAATAAGGCTCCGATCCCCTTGGGACCATTAAACTTATGCGCTGATAACGAGAGAAAATCGGCATTAATAGTATTTACATCCAGCGGAAGCTGGCCTACAACTTGAACAGCATCAGTGTGAAAGAGAACTCCATATTCCCGGGCTATAGCTCCGATTTCACGGATCGGCTGCAGGGTGCCAATTTCATTATTGGCAGCCATAATGGAAATAATAAAAGTATCTTTTTCTATAGCTTTTTTAACAGCATCCGGATCTATTCTTCCGTAACGATCTACTGGGAGAAAAGTGACCCGGTGCCCTTCTTTTTCAAGGTCATGGCAAACATCAAGGACTGCGTGGTGCTCTATGGAAGAAGTAATGACATGGCCGGGTTTGGCTCTCTTCCTGGCTGTTCCACGCAGTGCAATGTTATTTGATTCCGTCCCCCCGGCTGTAAAATAAATCTCTTCAGGATTCGCTCCTATAGCTGCCGCAGTTTTTTTCCGGGCTTCCTCCACGGCCTGGCGAACCTTTCTGCCGAAAGCATGAAGACTGGAAGGATTTCCATAAAGCTCTGAAAAATAAGGTTTCATATAGTCATAAACTTCTGGCCTGACCGGGGTAGTTGCCCCGTGATCCATATAAACCAGCCGACTTTGCATTGTCTACTCCTCCCTATGACTTAGTTATATTGGTCGGTTTAAAATCAACCAGTTCATCAAGAGAAACATTGTCTAACACATCATTGATTTTGTCTCTTAATTTTTCCCAGACCTGCCTGGTCAAACATCCATCTTTTTTGCTGCAACAAAGGTTTTCTCCTCCCTCAGCAAGGCATTCGACTGGAGTAATGGGCCCTTCCACGGCCCTGACAATATCACCAATATTGATTTGATCAGGTGGTCTGGAGAGCAGATAACCTCCCCGAGAACCGCGCACACTTGATATTAAACCTGTCCGTTTCAGGGCCGGGAATATTTGCTCCAGAAAATTTAAAGATATATTTTCCTGTTCCGCTATTTTCCTTAATGATAGAGGGCCGGTTTGATAGTAGAAGGCGAGAATCGCCATGGCCCGCACCCCATATTCAGCTTTTGCCGATAATTTCATCCTGGTATTTTATTCCCCTATAAATTCTGACTAAACAACTCAGGTATCCGACAAAAAAAAGAATAACATCTTGACTCTTTACTGTCAACGGTAAAAATTAAATTTATCGCAACTACACCGCCTCTACTGTCATGTTCCAGCAAAACCGGCTGAAGAAAGCTGAAGCGATTATATAGAACAGGCAAGGAAAGGCCTGTGAAGAGAAGCCCGGAGCGGGTTGGGCGACAGGAAGCCATCCACCGGGCGAGAGCTCTGGATGGGCTCAGCGCGAGGTTAACCCGGGCTGAAGCTAAGCCGATGCAGTTTTAGCCTAAATGATCAGCGAGCACAGTTTTTTCTGCAGGCAACCGCAGTTAAGTATGGTTGAGTTTATACCATTTATCATAACTGTTTGTTTTAAAATAATTCGGCAAATCTGAGATGAAATTTCAGGCAAGCATCAAGCGAAGGCTTGTATTTGCCGTCAAAACGAGGCCTGAAACTGTCTGGCTGACAGGATCTCAGACGCCAGAGAAGGGTATACGATGAACTTTTAACTAGAAGTTATTATAATAAAAGCCGGCATTTTATTGCCGGCCAGTTTGGTCTTTCTTTATTTATCAAGTAAAACAGCCACCATTGATTAATTTACATCATTACAGCTTTACCACATTTGCAGCCTGCGGGCCCCGGTTCCCTTCCACAATCTCAAACTCTACATCCTGACCTTCTTCTAAGTTTTTAAAACCCTCTTCCTGGATCTCCGAATAATGTACAAATACATCTTTACCTTCATCGACCTCAATAAAACCGTACCCTTTTTCGGGGTTAAACCATTTTACCTTGCCTTGCATTAAGAAATGACCTCCTAATATAGCCCTGATAAGCAGGGGTTAATTTCTTCTAAAGATTACCACAACCATGATAAGAAAGCAAGCTGGACAATGGTTTTAACACTATTATAATAATTTAGTGTGTTATAATCTGATACGGGGTGAAATAATGATCCAGGGTGTTGGAGTGGATTTAATATCGATAGAAAGAATTCGGAGATTATACCAAAGATTCCCCGATAGGTTTTTAAAGAGGATTTTTTCAGATCGTGAATTACAACATTTCTTAAACCAAAAATTTTCTGCGGCTTCCCTTGCAGCCCGGTTTGCCGCTAAAGAAGCTGTCCTAAAAGCAATCGGCTGCGGAATCGGCCCAGCAGCGTTAAAAGATGTAGAAATTATCGCCACTCCAGGTAAACAACCCCGGGTTGAACTGCATGGAGAAGCTTATCGCCTGGCCGGGAGCAAAAATATTACCGCTATTGCCGTTTCATTAACCCATGAACCTCCCTTTGCCAGTGCTATAGCTGCCGCCTGTACCGGGCCCGTGACAGATTATGACAGTTCACTTTAACTGCCTGAAGGTTAATTTTGAAAAATATCAACAAAGAACCGAAAATACTGTTAGGCCATGACACCCTGACCTCCATGTAGTTTAAAACTCTTTTTCGTCAGATCTAAGTTTGAAGCCTGAAGTGTTTTTTTAAGCAAAATAAAAGGACCGGTAGAAACATCACCAGGGCACATAAAATAAATACAGCCGTAAAATCAAACCAGTTTAAAAGGATTCCAATTATACTCGCACCGGCTACAATCCCCAAATCAAAAGCACCTGTAAAAGTGGCCATACCGACTCCTCTTTCCACTACCGGCAGCCGATCTGCCGCCATGGCCATGACCGATGAATGGGCAGAACCAAACCCGGCGCCAACTATAAAGGCGCTAATAATCAACTGCACTGCATCACTAGCCAGAGCAATCATTACCAGGCCGCCCGAGGCCACCACCAGGGCAGGTATAAAAACACGAGAGCGCCCTACCCGATCTGAAATTCGGCCGAATAAAGGACGAAATACCATAGCAGTCAAAGCAAATATGGTAAAAAATGAACCTACCGCTTTTATGTCCCTCACTTCTCCCAATAATGGTAAGAAAGTCAGGATGCAACCCAGGTTAAAAGTCATAAAAAAAATAATCAGTGAGGGCAGCAATACTTTGCGAGAAAAAAGTGGATTATCCTGATCTGCACTTTTATCTCTGGACGGCTCTTGCACCAGTAAGGCCATGACCAAAGCCAGTAAAGCAGCAGCGGAAGCAATAAAAAACAGGATTGGATAATTACCCTCTGTAGAAATCCTCAGCTGTTCACCCAGTATAGGGGCCATGGCCAAAGACAGAGGCGGTGCCATGCCCATCAATCCAAGTGCTTCGCCACTTCTGCCTGGAGGTGCCAGGTCCAGGGTCAGGGTATTAAAAGAAAGCAGGAATGCCCCCCATCCAAAGCCCTGGGCGGCGCGAAATATAAAAACCAGTGGAAGGGCAGGCAAAAATAACAAACCCAGGCCGGCCGCTGCATAAAGGGAGATACCCATTACAAGCAACCTTTTTCGTCCCCGGCGATTAAGATCCCGTCCCTGGAAAGGGCGGAGGATTACCGAGCAAAAAGTAAAAAGCCCCATTAAAAGGCCGACTGCCGCCTCACCACCACCGACAGCCAGGACATAAAAAGGCAGGATTGGTATATAAAAATCCAGGGCAAAAAAAAGGAAAAATACAGCTCCTAAAAGAGCCATAAAGTTGTAGGTCAATATTTTACCTTTTTCATGATCCTGGTTAAGCGTTTTAACTGGTATAAATCGCATTATTCTTCGCTTATGAAACGATCCATAAGCCGAAATCCTTCTTCTAAATATAGGCCCGTTTCAGCGGCACTGGTCTCATCAAATTTCTGCAAAGAATCACCTTCTAAATTATTACTGCGGTATATAACAAAAGGTACCGGATCCCTGGTATGGGTTCCCAGGCTTAACGGGGTGAAATGATCTGTAAGCAGGAGAATACTGTGGGTTAACCCACTCTTTTCAAGATTGGTCTTTATCCTGCCAACTACCTGGTTATCAATCATTTCAATAGCTTTGATTTTGTTTTCAGTTTCAAAGCGATGCGAACATTCATCAGGCGCTTCAACATGAAGGTAAACAAAATCATCGTCTTTTTTTAAAGCATCAATAGCAGCATCAGCTTTACCGCTGTAATTAGTATCAATATTGCCGGTAGCGCCTTCGACTTCGATCATTTTTAGCCCGGCAAATAAACCAATACCTTTAACCAGATCTACCGCAGAAATAACCGATCCTTTCAAGCCGTATTTATCTTTAAAAGAAGGTAAAAGCGGCTTTTTACCGTCACCCCAAATCCAGATTGAGTTGGCCGGGTTAAGGCCTTTCTCTAAACGCTTGCGGTTTACAGGATGATCGGCAAGGATACGATAACTCTGCTCCATCATAGCCCTGACCTTAGCACTTTCACTGCCTTCCGGCAGGTATGATCCGATTGTTTTGCCGCTAATATCATGAGGAGGAGTTAATTTCCAATCATCAGGAGCACCATGCCATACCATGAGATGTCGATAATTAAAGCCGGGATAAAAATCAATCGCGTCACTGCCAAGTTTATTTTTTATCTCTCCAATTAAAATTGCCGCTTCTTCATTTGAAATTTCACCGGCACAATAATCATGCATTTGCTTATCGGCATAAGATTCTTCAGAAGAGAGAGTTACCAGGTTACAGCGAAAAGAGATATCCTTGGCACCCAAATCAACCCCGAGGCTGGCAGCTTCAAAAGGTGATCTGCCAGTGTAATAGCAGAGAGGATCATAGCCCATAACTGAGAGATTGGCAGTGTCACTTCCCGGAGGCAATTGATCGGGAATGGTCCGGGCCAAACCCAGTTCGCCTGTTGCTGCTAAAGCATCAAAGTTGGGAGTTTTCGCATATTGCAGGACTGTTTTCTTTGCCAAATTTTCCAGGGGATAATCGCCCATTCCATCTCCGACAATAACCAGGTAT
Organism: Syntrophomonadaceae bacterium; assembly: GCA_003567725.1. GTDB lineage: Bacteria > Bacillota > Dethiobacteria > DTU022 > DTU022 > B1SED10-74M. Next base: position 15,887 of record PWYU01000015.1, read on the forward strand.
TTCAAGTTTAAATCACACTCCTTAATAATTGCTGAGGTTTATATGATGAAGAAAGTGCATAGTTGTGTCCTGAAAATACCCTTTTACCAGGTTTTTGTCAAGGGCTCGCAATTACTGATATTATATTATTTAAAGGAATTAATCGGAAAAAGTAGAATTGAAAAATGCTGAAGTAATATTGTTTATAAACATAACTTTGAAAGGATAAAATAAAATGCTCTACTACAGTACCAGGGATAGAGGTAATTATGCTACCGCTTCAAGGGTAATTTTAAAAGGACTTGCTCCTGATGGCGGGCTCTTTGTGCCAGCAGAAAATATTAAAAACCTCTTTAAAGAAAATCTTCCCACCGGAAACTATCAGGAACTGGCGGTTAATATTTTTTCTCAATTCTTAGGAGACTTTAGTCTTCCAGAAATTCAATTTGCTGTAAGCGCAGCTTACAATTTTAATACCTTTGAAGATCCTGCAATTACTCCCCTGTCCCAAGTTTCGGAGCAAACTTTTAGCTTAGAACTTTGGCACGGACCGACTTCTGCTTTCAAAGACATAGCGCTGCAGGTGCTCCCGCACCTCCTTACCACAGCTGCCCTTAAAAGCGGAGAAAAAAAAGAATATGTTATTTTAACCGCAACTTCCGGCGATACCGGCAAATCCGCTTTGGAAGGGTTTCGTGATGTTCCGGGAATGAAAATAATGGTTTATTTCCCGGAAAAAGGAGTTAGTGATATCCAAAAACTGCAAATGACCACTCAAGAAGGTAAGAATGTCCATGTTATTGCAGTGCGGGGCAACTTCGATGATACACAAACTGGTGTCAAGCAGATTTTTAATAATCACAACATTAATACTAAACTGGAAAGGGCCGGTTATCGGCTTACTTCAGCTAATTCGATCAACTGGGGCAGGTTATTGCCGCAGATTGTTTATTATTTTTACGCCTACGGAGAATTAGTGACCCGCGGTCACCTCCAGGAGGGTGAAGCAGTTAACTTTGTTGTCCCCACCGGAAATTTTGGTAACATTTTAGCCGCCTATTATGCCCGCCGGTTAGGGTTGCCAATTAACCGCCTGATCTGCGCTGCCAATCAAAATAATGTTCTTTCCGACTTCATTAACAGCGGCCAATACAATAAAAACCGCCCTTTCTATAACAGCCTTTCTCCTTCCATGGATATACTGGTTTCAAGCAACCTGGAAAGACTGTTATTTGAATTAAGTGACCATGACTCTGAGCAAATACAATACTGGATGGAACTGCTGCTTAAAAACGGACTCTACTGTTTAGATAAGAAAACTTTGTCTAAACTGCAGGAATTATTCTGGTCAGATTATGCCGATGATGAAGAAACTCTAGAAACTATTGCTAAAACTTACCGGGCCCACAATTATTTACTTGACCCTCACAGCGCTGTGGCCAAAAAGGTACTGGAAAAATACCTGGCACAAGAAAATGATAATCACCTGTCGATTGTACTTTCTACAGCCAGCCCCTATAAATTCACCGGAAGCACAATCAAAGCTTTATATGACAGCAGCCTTTTTAAAGGTTTGAGCGAACTTGAGCTGATGAAAACACTATCTCAAAAAACAGGAATACCAGTACCAAAAAATTTAGCAGAGCTCGAAGATAAGCAAATCCTCCACCACCAGGTAATCGAGCCACAAAAAATGCCAGAGCATTTACAAAAGCTGCTATTAAACTAATACTGCAGCGAAAAATTAAGAGTTAAGCGGTGCCATGGGGATAGTTCGAGCGGTGCCATGGGGACGGTTCGAGCGTCCCGAAGCGCAGCGTAGGCCGAAGGGAAGACGATGGAACTGTCCCCGTTAGGGTGAGGAGTTTAAACTATTCAGGTTATCCACAGTATTAAACCCCCTCCCTCCGGACCTCCCTCCCCCGGTACTGCTACCACTGTTATCCACAGGTAAAGTAATTTTTTGATCATACCAGTGCTAAGCTGCTAAAACAGCTTATGACATCTTAAACTAAACCCTAATGCCGGAAATATAAAAGGAAAGAATCCGACAGAAAAAATACCGGATTCTTTTAGCCATATAATATATTTTGAGACTTATACTGTTTATCTTATAAAAGTGAAACTCACTTTTTAAGGTGAAAGAGGTTTCAGTAACAATGACCTTTCTTGCGAACTTCATTCATCCTTGTTTCCAGGCAGGGGCAGACATTTTCAGGGATATTTTCAAAGCGGCAGGGGCAATAGAAGTCACCGTACATATTTAATTTGTCCACCAGGCCTTCTAAAACCAATTCTTTGTCTTCGTTAAAGGTATAACCTCTCAAGCGGGCAAAATTTTCTGCCCTGCGGTTTATTTCTGTTGCTGGATCATCTATAAAACGGGAAGCCTTAATTTCCGGTTCTAAGGCTTGTATTTTTAATTCAGCACCGCAAACGGCGCATTCAACTTCTTGGTTCAATTTTACTTCGCCTTTGTGAATAAATGCAATACGGCATACTTCACAATAAATCTTATTCCTCACCTTTAAGCGCCCCTTCTATTTCTTCCTGTTTGAAGCCCTGGACAACCTTGCCGTCAATTACTGTTACAGGAAAACCACGTTTGCCGGTTAACTCTTCTACTTCAGCAAGAGCCTGCTTTTGTTCTTCACCTTGCGCGAGATCTACATCGACGACATCATACTGAACATTCTTATCGTCAAGCAGTTTTTTAACTTTCTTACACCACGGGCATGTACTTAAAGCATAGACTTTTATCATTATTCAACACCTCTCATCATTATTAACGCTTATTAATATAATTTGCAGAGCAGCTATGCTAGATCTTCAGAAAAAATCCTTTTGGGCATAACTACAAAATCAGCTGATGTTATAACATCTAAATCTTTAACCTTGTCCAGGGTTTCTTTAGACATTTCTTGATCTACCTGCAGAACCATCATTGCCTCTCCCCGGGCCTGTTTGCGGCCTAACTGCATTGAAGCAATATTGACATTTTCATTGCCAAGTAAAGTCCCGATTTTACCAACAACACCGGGCCTGTCATTATGAGTAGTAACCAGCATATAACGGGCCGGGACAATTTCAATCCGGTAATCGTCTACCCTGACAACCCTCATATCACCGTTGAGCATGGTGCCTGAGATATTATGCTCCTCACCTGCCGAGCGGGCTCTCATGGTAATCAGATTGCTGTAATTTTTTACCTCGGTGGTTGATGTTTCTCGCACGGTTATCCCCCTATTTTTAGCAATATAGGAAGCATTAACCCAGTTCACCCCATCGCCTATAATATGCTGCAGAAAACCAATCAGACAGGAAAGAGTTAGTGGCGCAAGAGGCATAGTGGCGATATTGCCGCTGTAAGTTAACTCTATTTCATCAACAGAACCCCCAAACAGCTGTAAATACAAACTGCCCATCGCCCTGGCCAAAGGCAAAAACGGCCCTACTGCTGCCCTGGTTTCCGGTAGTAAAGCTGGAACATTTACAGCCGACACCAAGGGTTCCCCTTTAAGCGCCATAATAACCTGATCTGAAACCTGTAGGGCAACATTGGTCTGCGCTTCCTTAGTTAAGGCTCCCAGGTGAGGAGTTACAATAACATTGTCAAGATCCAGCAGCCTGCAGCTTTCGGGAGGTTCCTGTTCAAATACATCAAGGGCCGCTCCTGCTACATTACCCTCTTGCAAAGCTTCACATAAGGCGTCTTCGTCAATAAGTCCGCCCCGGGCGCAGTTGATAATCCGAGTTCCCGGTTTTAGTATGGCCAGTTCTTTTTTCCCGATTAGATGATGTGTGGTCGGATTTAAAGGCAAATGAAGGGTTATAAATTCCGATTGCATTAACAGATCATCAAAGGCGACAATTTCAAGCCCCAGTTTTTCAGCTTGATCTTTGGTAATATAGGGGTCGTATGCAATAACATGCATACCCAAAGATCGAGCCCTGCGGGCAACTTCACTGCCAATCCTGCCAACACCAATAACACCCAGGGTTTTTTTGTTTAGTTCAACCCCTGTATAATCAGATCTTTTCCACTCCCCTCGCTTGAGGGAATTGTTTGCCTGCGCAATATTCCTGGAGAGCGAGGTTAAAAGGGCAATAGCATGTTCAGCGGCAGAAATTGTGTTGCCATGAGGGGCATTAAGAACGATTATTCCTTTTTCTGTAGCTTTATCAACATCAATATTATCAACCCCAACTCCAGCCCTTCCAATTACTCTAAGCTTTTCAGCCGTTTCAATTACCTCAGCAGTAACTTTAGTCCGGCTGCGGACCACAAGACCGTCATATTTTTTTATATCTTTAAATAACTCTTCCGGAGTTATTTCTGGCCGATAATCGACATCAGCATCTTTTCTCATAAGCTCAAGCCCTTCCGGCGAAAACATATCGCTTACCAGTATTTTCAAATAACAACACCTCCGGTTCAAATCAAGCTGTAATCCGATTATTAGTAACTATACCATAAATAAACCAATTTAACATGGTATCAAAAAGCGCTTAAGTCCAATTAAATAGAAATTATGTATTAATTCAACCTTATATGGTTGCGATTGCCTGCTGAAAAAAAACTGTGGTCGCCCGAGTTTTCATTTCAGGTTTACCAGATTAATCTAAAAGGTTAACTGTCACAGAATTAATTTCTTCACCGCCTGACAAGTTCAATTGCGCCCTGGCTGCAAAATTCCTGGCAGCAATAACAACGGATACAGTTTTTTTCATCGATATCAGGTATTGATCCTTTAAAGCCAATTGCCTGGGCCGGGCAGGCTTCATTACAGGCCCTGCAACCGCTGCATATTTCAGTCTTGATACGAGGATAGGGTCGTCTGGCGGCTATTAAATCTTTTATCCGGGCAAAGGGAAATAGAGCCAGCATCCGGCTAAACCGCCCGCTGGAAGCAGGGCCCCTGTCAAAATCTTTAACCCGGCAATCCTCCAGGCTTACACCCCGGATAGCTATAGAATTGAGATTTGATCCCTTTAGCTTTAATTCTTTAGCTGCCGCCAAAGTGGAAACCTGCTCGGGGGAAAACCCAATTACCGCTGCAGCAACCAGGTCGAGAGCTATCGCACAGGGCGCTCCCATTAAGAGGCCTACCTGCCTGGGCCTGCCTTTCCTGGGGCCTGCTCCTTCCATGGCTACAACAGCATCGATTAAAGAAAATACAGGACTGACGGCGAAATAAGCATCGAGTAATAACCTGGAAAAATCTTTAGGAAGCGGGTATTCGAAGTGAAAACGCGCCTTGATAGTGCCGGGCACGCAGCCGTAGATGTTTTTAACCGCAGCTGTCATGCCGGTTAAAGAATGAGTCTTTAGCTTGGCCAGATTAATAACCAGGTCGACCTGGTTTAACTCGGATGCAAGAGGGATTTCCCACAGTCTGAAGCCTTCTATTTTCTTATAAACAGGATCTGAAAAATAAAGCGCTTCAGCACCTGTTGCTTTGATTACTTCCTCAAGGCCTGATATCCGGTGAGCTTTTTCCTGGGCATCATAACCGGGGCTGTCGCCGATATATACGCGGTTTCCCGCTTCCTGAACCATTTCGACCATTACTTTAACAATCGCAGGGTGGGTGGTTACAGTTTCAAAAGGTGAAGCCGCTGCAAGCAGGTTTGGCTTTAACAGCACTCTCTTGTCCGATCCAATTAAAGTTGTAATTCCACCATAGGGGGAAAAAACCTGTTCTAAAGCAGCACGCACTTCCCAAGGATCATAACGATTACAGCGAGCAATGGTTACTGTTTCTTTGTTGAGAGCAGGCATGCATTCACTCCTGTATGATTAAGGCATATTTTTATCTATATAGACAGCCAGCCTGCCAAGCATGTTTACGTAGCTGCCAAGCTCATTATCATACCAGCCAAATATTTTAGCATGGGTAACTGGTATATTGATGTCGGATTCAGCGTCAATTCCGCTTTCACAAAGCAGATCCCTGTTAACCTGAATAAAACCTGTCCTGGTATGGGTTTCCACTCCTTCGATTATTATTGCTGCCGGATACCCTGCCAGGTCAGAAGAAACATTTTGTCTTTCACTGTATATAACCATTCCTTTTTGAGACCCTCCGGCAGATGTTTTATAAATATCATTAATTAAATCACGGTTTAGCTTAGGCTCACCGGCTTCATTCAATTCAGTTTTAAAAGTAACATTTAACATGATCAAAGAAGAGGTGCTGGTCGGAATGCGCACTGA
>PWYU01000040.1 GCA_003567725.1 Syntrophomonadaceae bacterium
GAAAAGACAGTGGGACGTTTCTCCTGTCTTTTCAAGGCTAAAAAATGAGACAGGAGAAACGTCCCCCTGTCTTCACAGGTTAGCAGGCTCTAACTGCCAAACTGATAAGAGAAATGAAACGTCCCCGTGACTTATTCATTTTGTCATGCTTGATTTTCAGCTGCTAAAATTTCCATAAACCTGTATTTCCTGCAATACATCGGCTTGAGGCATGGCCCCGTTTATCATCAAGCGGGGAAGAATTCTTATTGTATAGCTGCTATTATTATATGGTTCCATCGGTTCAGGATTAATTGTATATCCCACAGATATACCCATATTACTCATAACACTTCTCAGGGTCGGGTGTACATCTAACCGAGTTCCATCGTAATATGAAAAATAAGCTCCGTAGGGATAAACAATTTGATTTGGCCCGGCTTGCGGTTCGGGAGGGCAGGATAAGAAATCAATAAACGGTTTCCCGGGGCCCGTGTATGGGAGGGCAACTTCCCAGTGCCAATCTTTATAAGAGTCTACCCATATACCCGAAGGCCAGACATCGGTGTATTGAGGTAATTTTACTTCATACTTTGCCCGGTGTTCGTAATATTCCTGATTAGCTGACACCCAGCTTACTGTAAAAGGATTCCATACCGGCTCACCTGGAATGTCTTGTTTCATGTAAAGCCTGACCAGCCCCTCGCCTACAGGGCTTTGATTTAAAGTAACAAATTCAATTTCATATTCATCGCCTTTTATAAAATCATAGGGTTCAATATCTATTTCCTGCCAATGCCAGTCATGCCAGTGGGGTGCGAACCTTGCTACTGGGGTTCCGTTTACGAAAATATCTGCAATGAGCGCATATTTTTCACCAATTCTTTCGGTATATTTTACCCTCATAACCTCGGCTGTAAATGTTTCTTCAGGTTGAAACAAAACCACGGTTCGGGCGAGAGCTCCGCCTTCGTAGGTTCCGGCAAGAACGAGGCTTTGAAGGGGGTCTTCTTTTGTATACCCGGTCGTGTAAAAGGCCCATTCGGCCCCCAGGTATTTTTGAATTGTCCTGAGGTTTTCTTTTAGATCAGCCTCGATTGCTGCCGAGTATTCTTCGTGACTTGCGAAGCTTCCACTGCCATCTGCCAGGATCATGGCCGCCCGGGCGGGCCAGCTGCTGCCCGCGGGATAACCGCGCCCTGTTGCGCTGGTAATTATTGAAAAGTCATCTGAAAAATCGGGAATTGCATGCAAATCAAGCTCTCCGGTTCCCTCGTTGGTGGTTTTTAGAGTAATGGTATATCTTTCTCCCTCGTTAACCGGATATTTATCGTCAAAAAATATTGTGTAAAACTCTTTATTTGGCCATGGGCTTTCAATAATGGTGCCGGCTACAGGGGTATTATTAATAGAAACATTTAAGCTGATATCATATTCGGAGCCCCGTGAATTGGAGAGCCATAATCTCATTAACCCGACCTCGAAAGAAGATGTTGCAGTAAATTCCACCTCGCCGGTAATAGTATCACCTGTAAGATAATCAGTTCCGGCGAAGGGAATCGTCCAGGCAGCAGAAGTTTGCGAGCTGTTGCCAAAAAAGGAATGATCCCAAAACGGCCTCTGATCACCGGGTTTTATGTACAGGTATTGTCCGTGATCATGCCACTGTGGAGCATGAAAAGGAGGATATAACCATGGTTTCCCTTCAGCGGTTGCACCCAAACCGAGATGATGAAGGTTGTAAGTGTGACACAGGGGTTCTCCTGTCCCTTTATCAAACATAACTTTTAGCTGCTCCCACGACGCAAATTCCGGTTCCGGATTGTGCCTCCGATGCCGCTGACCGATTATTGCCACTCCAAAGGGAATCTTGTGATCGGAAAGGGCACAGGTGGCAGAGACAATGCTTTCCAAGGCATCATCAAATATTATAATGGCAAAAGGCCGCTTACCCGGCACCCATTGTTTCCACCGCGTTTCTACTTCCGAGGGGGGTATAAAATCATACCCTGCATCTCGCAGGAGACTGATTTGACCGATAAAGTCATCGAGGTGAGTTACAAATTCTGACGGCCTTTCGCTGCCATAAGCAATGCCGTGGTAACAAAGAATTACCGGTCGTGATCTGCTGTTATATTCTTCAGCACGGGAGTTAATGTCAACCGGTACCGGGGTTTCTTGTGAAAGTTGTGTTTCTTCCGCTGCCGGGCCGGAATCATCAGTTGTAAGAGCGTTATTTTGAATATTGCATCCTGCCAAGTTAAAGACAGTAATCAGCAGCACAATTAACGATAACGTAATTCTTAACAAAATTTTCTGAGAGGATTTTGAATGATATCTTTTTAGATTCATAAGTGTATGTAGTTCCTAAGCCATTAAATTGTTAGAGCCCAATTTCTATAATCCCTAGAAAGAAAGTAACCTATCTTTATCTAAGCTGAAAAAATGCGCCTTTTAGCAGGCTAATCTTAGCATAAATTTTTATTGCAAGTCAAACCGGCATGGTTTCCCCCGCTTTTTTAACCTGTGCCTGAGAAAAGAAGCGGCCTGGTTGGGTAACAGAGAGTTTTAAGGATTTTGCAGATATTCCCTGGCTGCTCCAAAACCAACCAGGATAAAGAAGACCCGGGGTTCTTTCTATAGCACCAGAGAAGCAGCGGCAATTAAATGGTAAATGCCTTTCGTCCAGAGATGCTTGCCGTAATAGAACACAATACGATCATTTTGCCGGTCTATTTTGCCAAGATTTTCAACCGTGTCGAGATCGGGAGCCCAGATATCTGTTTTTGCCTTTTTTCTGCAATCGCTTCACTTATTTCTGCGCATCCTTTGTATTTTGAATCTGTTCATAAAAATTTCGCTTCGTTACAGAATTAAGACCAGTTTTTTTCGCCACAGCTTGCTTTAACTGCGGGCTCAATGTGTTGATATTATCTTACCTGTTTTGATTTCCGTTAAGGGAACGAAAGAGATCTGTATCGACCCCTGCCGACAGAGAACGCAGCATAGATTTGAAACATATAAGTTGCTTCCGATGCCGCTTAACAGGTATCCGTGCACTACAGCGATTACCATATATTTTCACCTGCCGAACAGCCTTAAAGAGATTTACTGATTGTAAGTATTGGCTGCCTACAGTTTAACCCTTTAGAACAGCCCGGGGCAAAATATATCACCGTGGTAATAGAGACAATAATACACACAGCCGGAGCTGGCTGATTTGTTTTGTATTTTCAATTAGCCTTCCTCTGAACATGCTTTAATTTTTCTCTGACCGGGCTTTTCCACTTACCGGCCTGCTCCAAATCTCCAAATAGGCCTTTTATAGAAGTCCTTACCACCGCCAGGGCACCAATACAAAAATAAAACAGGGGATACCATGGTATCCAGAAAAATATTTTCCACAACTTCGAATCAAAGCGACGACTTACAATCAGGGCAACTCCGAATTGGGTCATGCAGATTACACTGATTATACCACCGTACCAGGCCGGTATTACAGGAAAACCAATTGGATCCCCAGTAAAATAATAGGTTAGAATCCACAGCAGGCTTCCAAAGACAAAGCAAATTGACCACAAATTGCTGATGACTTGTTCAATATAAACCGGCCAGAGGCGTCTCCACCTGAAGCGAGTGAAGATGTTGCGGTGTGTACGCAAAAGGTGCCAACCGCCTTCCGCCCATCGACAGCGTTGTTTCCAGAACTCACGTATGGTGGAAGGAGCATTTATTAGAACCAGGGCCCCGGGGGCGAACCATACTTCATGAAAACGTCTTTGGATTTGCCATGTTATATCAATATCTTCAGTGGCGGTAAGTGTTGAAAAACCGCCTATTTCTTTTAAAAGTTCAGTGTTATAGGAAGCTACACACCTGGAAACGGTAAGGATACGACCAAGAGAACGCTGGGCACGCTTTATCAGTCCTACAATTGAAACGAATTCCGCAGCTTGTAGTTTTTCTAAAATGTTATGCCGGTTTGCAACCAGGGGATTTCCTGTTACTGCACCCATACGGGGCTGCTGTAAAAAAGGGGTGACAAGGTGTGTTAAAGCGTCAGGAGTAAAAGCAGTGTCCGCATCTATGATTATGGTAATTGATGTCGACACGGCGCTAAAGAGCCCGTAGTTTAAAGCTCTGGCCTTGCCCTGGTTATGGCTCAGGCGCAGCAAATGAAAATTGGGGTTATTTTTGATCAGGGATTTGATTATTTTGACGGTGCGATCAGTGGAAGCATCATCTATAAATACGACACGGTAATCGGGGTACTCAATATTATTTAAAGCAAGAAATGTATCTTTAATACAAACTTCTTCATTGTGGCAGGGAACCAGTATTGTCGTGGCCGGCAGATTTGTGATTGCGACTGAATTGGAAGCTTTATTTTCCCGGCGATGCCAGAACGACATGCCCCCGATTATCCAAACAGTGCTCATTATTACCGGATAAACAAAGATAAAAAATCCAATATATGGCATCCACTTAAGATAGTCCATTTTTCTTTTCCTTAATAATAAGCAAGCTTGATCCGGGAACAAGATCCTTGTAATCAACTTTTTCGGTTTCTATGATAGCTTCCGACCAGTCAAATAGAGGGGCTTCCATGTTAAGGGGGGTTATTATTCTACGATTTCGCTGATAATAAACAAAATAATTAATTCTTGCCCATAGATAAAGCAGTACGGTAATAATAAAGGCAAACAGGAAAATATAAAAAAGGGCAATCGCCGTCATGGGCATAGCAGCAGGTATTAACAATTCTTTTCGCCACAAGAGAAAAAGAAGGTACCACCCTACGCTCGCGATTACCCATAATCCGAGAGCCATTATTATAATCCAGGCAAGGGAAGTGAAGAACATTTCGAAAAAATGCTTACTGCGAAAAAGAAGATCATTTACCCTTTTATCTTTTAAATAGGCCTTAGCTATCCCTTTTGTTGCAGCCGCAACTTCATATTTTAACCCTCTTTTATTTACCTTTTCAGACAAATATTTACCGGCTTTAAATACGGGAACAACTGTGGGGGGAATGGTGATTATTTCTTTATTGAGCAGGCTCCTGATCCTTCGCCCGTTTCTGTTTTTTACCCTGAAAGTGCCGAAGCCTCTTACTGTAACCGTTTCTCTTCGGCCCATGGCATCTTCAATACAAGTGATAAATGCTTCAACAGCCCTTTTAGCTTCTGCTTCAGAAATACCTGCTCTTTTAGCGATCTGGGAAACCAGGTCAGGTTTTTTCATATTTAATTGCTCCCGTGCTATTTTTTACTATGCCTGGTCTTTTAAGTCAGCGTCATGGTTTATTATTTTAACAGGTTTTCCTGGAGCAATTAAAAATATGTGACCCTGTTCTTATCAAAATAATAACACAACCAATGTGGCTAATCAACCATTTTATAGATTTTTATGGCATAATATGTTTAATTATGTTTATTTTGTTTATTTATGTTTATGTTTAATATGTTTATTTCCGTTAAGATGGGTGGACGTCACCCTATCTTAGACAAGAAGAGCAGA
>PWYU01000092.1 GCA_003567725.1 Syntrophomonadaceae bacterium
ATCTAAGTTTAAAACCGGTTATAGGCCCCTAAACATTAAAATTCGCCGCAAATTTGGCCAAACTTTATTTAGCGATCCCGGGAATGCCGATCTACACTGTGTTTAGAAGGGCTCATTTTAAAAATCAACTTTTATGGAACTGGCTTGTAAAGGTTAGGGAGTTATGAAAAATAAAGCTCTAACTATGCGGTTCGGAGAGCAGCAGCTCACGCAGCGAACAGGGTTCGAGGCCGCGTTCCCTCAGGCCATTGATAATATGGGGCAGGGCCTCGACATCGGCCTCGGTAAAATGGAGCAGGACGATACTGCCACCCTGGGCGTTTTGAAGGACATGTTCGGTAATCCTGGAAGCAGTGTAAGCTTCATTACGCAGGGCATAAACCAGCTCTATATCCCACATGATTGGAAACATTCCTTTTTCAGCTACGATAGGCTGCAGGCGTTCCCGCTGGTAACCCTGGCCGGATAAAAAGCCATCACCGTAAGGCGGGCGGAAAAAAGGAGTATGGTAAGTTTTGCCGATGACCTTTTCCACCATTTCCTGCCATCCGTTCAGTTCTTCCCTGACCCTTTCCTCGGAAAGATTGCTTAAAAAAGGATGGCCGTAGGTATGGTTTCCTAATTCATGACCTTCTTTTACTGCTCGTTTCCAGCTTTCCGGGTAGGCTTCCACGTTTTTCCCGGTGGGGAACAGGGTGGCACGAACCCCGAGTTCTTTAAGGTGATCCAGCGCCAGGAGGTTTACTTCTTCGCTTCCCCCATCATCAATCGTAATGGCAACCCTGTTGGTTTCCCGGTTTCCGTGTTCAATTAATGCTTCAGAGCGCATCATTTTATTTTCTTCCTGCAGTTTTTGGTTTTCTTCTCTTAACCGCTCGTTTTCTTCATAAATTTCTTCATATTTATTCTCAAGCTCACTTTGTTCTTCTTCCAGTTGATCGATTTTTTGATCAAGCGATCTTAATTTGCCTTGAAGGGACTGTGCTGTTATATACTGGGTGGCGCTGAAAAAACCGAGGAAGATCACTAAAGCTATTAGGGCCATAAAAATCACCAGGCGGGAAGTTGACTTTTTTTTGGGGTGCCTGCTGCGCATGTTATATTGATTATCCATTGCCACCACTTTCTTTGCTAAAAAAGGCTTGTATTTCTATTTTCTTGCTTATATGTTAACCTACTAAAAAAGATAAGGCAATATATATTTAGTCCTGTTCATTTTAAAATTAACTTAAATAAGGATGTGATCATCAATGAAAACGCTGTTGGCCCTCGCATCGAGCCCCCGCCTGGATGGTAATAGTGAAACCCTGCTGAAGGAATTTTGCCGTGGTGCGGAAGAAATGGGCTGGAATGTTGAAATGGTCCATATTAACAAGTTGAAATTCCGTCCCTGTCAAGCCTGTGATGCTTGCGCCAAAGATGGTAAATGTATTGTAAAAGACGATATGCAGGATATCTATCCCCTGGTTATTAACTCCGATGCCCTAATCATTGCCAGCCCGGTCACCTTTGGCTCCCTGAACGCCCAGCTGAAAATGCTGATCGACCGCTTCCAGTGCTGGTGGCATGCCAAGTATAACCTGAATGCGCCCTTTGTCCCTGATGAACCAAAGCGTAAGGGCTTTTTTCTTTGCGTCGGTGCCCTGAAACGTAAACGGTACTGTGAAAATGCTGTTGAAATTGTCAAGGTCTTTTTTCACAATATTAATCATCAGTTTGCCGGCAGCCTTGCCTTCCGCGGTTACGATGAAAAAGGAGCCATCTTAAAAGCTCCGGAAGCACTTGCAGAAGCCTACCAGGCTGGCAAAGATTTTGTAACCAGCGTCGAGGAAAAAGCAGGGAAGTAAGATTATTTGGGACACGGGGACAGGTCCCTTGTCCCAAAAATAATCCTGGGACAAGGGACCTGTCCCCGTGTCCCAGGGGCTTAATCTGCGCTTACAGGTTTCGGCGCCTGCATAAATTCGAGGCCTTCACTGCCCTTGGTGATCTTGATCGGGCTTTCTGTACTGACGTCTCCGGCAATGATTCTGCGGGAAAGCGGGGTTTCCACTTCATTTTGGATTACCCGTTTCAGCGGCCGGGCCCCGAAGGCCGGGTCGTAGCCTTTTTCAGAAAGATAGGAGACTACGTCTTCTTCCCACTTAAGCTCCAAATTGGCTGTATCAGAAAGGCGTTCGTTCAACCTCTTAAGCAGGAGTTTAGCGATTTTATGGACCTGTGCTTTTTCCAGGGCCTTGAAAACGATAGTTTCGTCCACCCGGTTTAAAAATTCAGGGCGGAAGTGATTGCGCAGCAGGCTCAAAACGGTGCTCCGCATCTGGTCGTATGCGCCTCCCTGTTCATGGAAAGAGAGGATTTCCTGGCTGCCGATGTTGGAAGTCATAATCAGGATGGTGTTCCTGAAATTAATGGTTCTTCCTTTACCATCAGTCAGGCGGCCATCGTCAAGGATTTGCAGCATGGCATTAAAGACGTCATTATGTGCTTTTTCTATTTCATCGAATAAAATGACGCTATACGGTTTGCGCCTGACGGCCTCAGTTAGCTGTCCGCCTTCCTCATAGCCGACATAACCCGGTGGCGCGCCGATCAGGCGGGATACGGTATGTTTTTCCATATACTCTGACATGTCAAGGCGGATCATGTTGCGCTCATCATCGAACAGGGCTTCCGCCAGGGTTCTCGCCAGCTCTGTTTTGCCCACCCCGGTGGGGCCTAAAAAGATAAAGCTGCCTACCGGCCGGTTGGGATCCTTAATTCCGCTGCGGGCTCTCAGGACTGAATCTGCTACTGCCTGGACCGCTTCATCCTGTCCGATTACCCGCTCATGCAGAATTTCTTCCAGGCGAATAAGTTTTTCACGCTCTCCCTCCAGCAGGCGGCTGACCGGTATACCGGTCCAGCGGTTTACCACCTGTGCAATTTCTGCTTCACTTACCTCTTCATTTAAAAGCATATTTTCTTTCTGTTTTTGGGCCATCTGTTCTTCTTCCGATTGCAGGCGGCTTTCCAGTTCATTCAGCCGGCCGTACTTTAATTCGGCAGCCTTGTTAAGGTCATATTCTCTTTCGGCCTTTTCAATTTCAGTCCTCACTTCGTCAATTTCTCGCTTCAGGTTCCGCACTCTGCCAATGGACTCTTTTTCCGTTTGCCACTGCGCTTTCATGGCATCAGCCTGACTGCGCAGATCGGCAAGTTCTTCCCGCAATTTTTTCAGCCGTTCCTGGGAAGCCTGGTCTTTTTCTTTGTTAAGAGCGGCATCCTCAATTTCCAGCTGCATTACCCGGCGGGTGATTTCATCCAGGGCGGCCGGCATACTATCGATTTGAGTACGCAGGTGAGCTGCTGCTTCGTCTACCAGGTCAATGGCCTTGTCGGGCAGAAACCGATCGCTGATATAGCGATCGGATAATACTGCAGCCGCTACCAGGGCGCTGTCCTGAATGCGCACCCCGTGGTGCACCTCGTAGCGTTCCTTCAGGCCGCGCAAGATTGAAACTGTATCTTCAACTGCAGGTTGATTAATCTGGATTTGCTGGAAACGGCGTTCCAGGGCAGCGTCTTTTTCTATGTACTTGCGGTATTCACCGATCGTGCTGGCGCCAATACACTGCAGCTCTCCTCTTGCCAGCATCGGCTTTAAGAGGTTGCTGGCATCCATACCGCCTTCAGCGGCGCCCGCTCCTACCACGGTATGCAGTTCATCGATAAAGAGGATGATTCTACCCTCTGCTTCTTGCACTTCTTTTAGGACCGCTTTTAATCTTTCTTCAAACTCGCCGCGGTATTTAGCTCCGGAGACCAGTGAACCCATGTCTAAAGAGATCACTTTTTTTTCTTTCAAGCCTTCCGGAACATCTCCGGCTACAATCCTGCGGGCCAGCCCTTCTGCTATGGCTGTCTTGCCCACACCGGGATCTCCTATTAACACCGGATTGTTTTTAGTTCTTCTGGAGAGTATTTCCATAACCCGGCGGATTTCGTCATCCCGGCCGATGACCGGATCGAGTTTGCCTTTTGAAGCCAGATCGGTCAAATCTCTGCCGTAACGCAGCAGCGCTTCATAGGTTTCTTCCGGATTATCACTGGTCACCCGCTGAGATCCGCGGATTGCTTTCAGGGAATTCAACAGACGGTCGCGGCTCAGGTTAAACTGGGCCAGCAGTTTCTTTAAATCTTCATCGCCTTCTTCTGTCAGGGCCAGTAACAAATGTTCGACACTGACGTAATCGTCTTTAAGCTGCCTGGCTTCTTGCTCCGCTTTTGATAAAACGCGGGCCAAACTGGAACTCAACTGTAAGGTCCCTTCATAGCCTGATACTTTTGGGATTTTATCCAGTAAGTTTTCCAGGTTTTGCTTAAGGCCTGCCGGATCGATTCCGGCGTGTTCTAAAAACCTGCCGGTTAAACCTTCTTCTTGATCGAGCAGGGCAGAAAGCAGGTGCTTGGGCCCCACAACCTGATGCCCGCGATTAACGGCTATCTCCTGGGCTGTGGTCAGAGCTTCTCTCGATTTTGTGGTTAAACGTTCTAAGTCCATTTTTTATTCACCTACTTTTTTGCGCAGACTTTCAATTTCATCCTGCATATTTTCTATTTTATCAAGCAAATCTACAATTACAGCGGCGCCAATGGTGTTTACTGCGATATTTCTTTTTAAACGGAGTATTTTTTTCAACCGGCGCAGATCTTCAAAGGCAATAGTATCTTCTTGCATCTTTATAATTCCTAATTCCTGGTAAAGCTCTAAGATTTCAGGATGATATTCCATCCTGAATTTTGTTATACTCTCTCCGGCCTCAGTATGGCAGTGGATGCGAACCAGTTTCATGGCTGATCACTCCCCACCTTTCCGCAGCTCATAGAGCTGTCTGTAGAGATTTTTCTCTTCTTCAGTCATGTCGGAGGGGGTGTTTATGACCAGCCTGACGAACTGGTCTCCACGGCTATTTCCTTTTTTCGGAAACCCTTTGCCCCGCAGGCGCAGCTTGCTGCCGTTGCGGCTGTTTGGAGGCACGGTCAGGGTGATTTTTCCGTCTAAGGTTTGAACCGGTATCTTATCGCCGAATATGGCTTGCTCTGGTCTGATCTCAGCATTAACCTCGATATTGTCTCCCTTTAATTTGAAAAAAGGATGGGGGCGCAGGCGTGCTTTTAAATAAAGATCTCCTTTTGGCCCTCCTCCGAGGCCTGCTCCACCCTGCCCTTTCAGGCGGATGCGGCTGCTTTCTTTAACTCCTGCCGGCACCCGTACTTCCAAAGTTTTATCTTCAGGAGTGGCGCCGGTTCCACCGCACTGGGCACAAAAGTTTTGACCTCTGGTCCCGGTGCCTCCGCAGGCGGTACAAATAGCGCTGCCGCTGATACGGATTGATTTAGTTACGCCTTTATAGGCTTCTTCAAGTGACAGCTCGATTTCACTTTCTACATCCTCACCCTGCACCGGGCTGCGGCGTCCGGACCTCTGGCCGGAAAAACCGGCTCGGCCGGTTCTACCGCTGGCCCCTGCTGCCGCTCCTTCACCGAAAATAGTCTTGAAGAAATCGCTAAAGCCACCTTGAAATACTTCTTCAAAGCCGCCGCCGCCAAAATCGCCGGAGGTATAGAAACGGGTACCTCCCATATCAGGTCGACCTTGCTGGAAACCGGAAAAGTCCTGGCCTTCTTTCCATCTGCTGCCCAGCTGATCATAGCGCTTCCTTTTTTCCGGGTCCTTTAAGACTTCGTACGCTTCATTAATCTTTTTAAACTGCTCCTCAGCCTTTTCTTTTTCGCCGGCTGGATGCAGGTCGGGGTGCCATTTGCGGGCCAGTTTCCGGTAAGCGCTCTTTATTTCTTTTTCCGAGGCGTTGCGGTCAACGCCCAGTGTTTCATAATAATCTTGAAATTTTACAGTCATACCCATTCCTCCAACTGCAGCAATTTGCCACCCGGAGCATTGTTTTGCCAGCTTAATTTAAATATTCAAGTTAGGCTTTTTAATCCCCGGTTAAGGGATCGCCCCGGGCGCTAGCTTTTAACTGTTTTTAGTTGTCATTGTTGCTATCATAGTCATCGTTACCTCTTGAGCCTTTATTGCTGTTAGCATCTGGTTTACGGGCTACCATCACCCGGGCCGGCTTAAGCAAAATATTGTCCAATCTATATCCTGGGCTGATTTCTTCGCATACACAGCCTTCGTCATATTGTTTGGTTTCCAGGTAACCAATGCCTTCCTGCTCTTCAGGATCAAAGGGCAGGCCCAGGCATTCAACCGGCCTGACCCCGTGTTTATATAGCAGGTCATTCAACTGCCGGGCCATAATTTCAATTCCTTCGGCCGCAGCAGGATCTTTAACCTGTTTTTTGGCCTGATCGAAATAGTCAAGAAAAGTCAGCAGATCTTGCAGAACCTCTTTTTTTGCATAAATGCGTTTTGCTTCCACTTCGCGTTCCATTCGTTTACGATAGTTATCAAAATCAGCCCGGGTGCGCAGGTGGCGTTGTTTTTCCTCTTGCTGTTCCCTGCGCAGCTTTTCGAACTCTTTTTCCCGGGCATCTATGTGATCAAACCTTTCCTGATCGGAAGTTTGTTCTTTTTGCTTTTCCCAGCTGAGGTTGTAATCATTCCAGTTGTTTTTGTTTTTCTTCATCATTTTCATACCTCCAAGCATCAACCTTGAAGGGGAAGGACTCTTTTTAAAGAGCCGCTTCCCGCTTAAAGGTCATTTACCGTTAGAGGTTAACGGTTTTATTGCTCTTCATAGTCGGCGTCAACAACATCATCATCACTGCCGCCGCTTTCCTGGGACTGCTGTGAAGCGCCCTGATCACCACTGCCACCGGAAGCAGTTTTCTGGTAAGCTTGTTCCGACAGGGCATGGGCTGCCTGCTGCAGTTCGTTCTTCAAATTGCGGATTTTATCGATAGGCTCGTTATTTTTAATCGCTTCCCGCAAATCGTTAACGAGCTGTTCGATTTTGCCCTTTTCCTCCACCGGCAGGCTTTCGCCAAGTTCATTAACCTGGCGCTCAACCTGGTAAGCTATGCTGTCTGCTTCGTTTCTTTCTTCGATTTCCTGGCGCCGTTTTTTATCTTCTTCGCTGTATTGTTCTGCTTCATTAACCATCCTATCAATCTCGTTTTGCTCAAGATTGGTCGAACCGCTGATAGTAATGGACTGTTCCTTGCCGCTGCCTTTATCTTTTGCGCTGACGTTTAAGATACCATTGGCGTCGATGTCAAAAGTAACTTCAATTTGAGGCATGCCGCGTGGAGCAGGCGGAATTCCTTCCAGCTTGAACTGGCCCAGAGAACGGTTGTCTTTAGCCATTTCCCGCTCACCCTGCAAAGCATGGATATCAACAGCAGGCTGATTTTCTTCTGCTGTTGAGAAGATCTCGCTGTGCCGGGTTGGTATGGTGCTGTTGCGCTCGATAATTTTTGTCATCACACCACCCAGGGTTTCCACACCGAGGGATAGCGGAGTGACGTCAAGCAGGACCACATCGTCCATTTCTCCACCCAGCACTCCGGCCTGTATTGCTGCACCCAGGGCGACAACTTCGTCGGGGTTAACGCTCTGGTTCGGGTCTTTGCCGATCAGCTCCTTGACCAGTTTTTGCACTGCCGGGATGCGGGTTGAGCCGCCGACCAGTATAATCTCGTCAATATCTTTTTCGCTCAGTTTGGCGTCTGTTAAGGCATCTTTGATCGGCTGCCGGCAGCGTTCAACCAGGTGATGAGTCAGATCCTCGAACTTGGCCCTGGTTAACTTGGTGTCCAGGTGCTTCGGCCCGCTGGCATCAGCGGTAATAAAAGGTACACTGATCTGCGTCTCCATAGTGGAAGATAGTTCAATTTTAGCCTTTTCAGCTGCTTCGATTAACCGCTGCAGGGCTTGCCTGTCTTCAAGCAGGTCGATGCCCTGATCTTTTTTGAACTCTTCAGCCAGGTGATCGACAATCACTTTGTCGAAATTATCTCCACCCAGGTGAGTGTCGCCGTGGGTAGATTTGACTTCGAAAACGCCTTCTCCTACTTCAAGGATGGAAACATCGAAGGTTCCTCCACCCAGGTCAAATACCAGGATGGTTTCATTCGACTTTTTATCAAGCCCGTAAGCCATGGAGGCTGCTGTCGGTTCGTTAATGATCCGCAGCACGTTCAACCCGGCGATTTTGCCGGCGTCTTTGGTTGCCTGGCGCTGGGCGTCGTTAAAATATGCCGGTACTGTAATCACAGCATCGGTAATTTTTTCACCCAGGTGGGTGGAAGCATCTTCCACCAGCTTCCTCAGGACCATGGCCGAGATTTCTTCCGGGGAGTACTGCTTATCGTCGATCTTAAAACGCACAGCATTATTGGGTCCGGCTTCTACTATGTATGGCACATTTTTACGTTCAGCTTTCACTTCACCGTATTTTCGCCCAATAAAGCGTTTCACCGAAAAAAGAGTCCTTTCCGGGTTAAGGGCAGCCTGCCTCCTGGCAACCTGGCCAATCAGCCTTTCTCCACTGTCTTTTTTAAATGCTACAACCGAGGAAGTAGTTCTTGCTCCCTCTGCGTTAGTAATAATTTCCGACTTGCCGCCTTCAATAGCTGCAATTGCGGAAAATGTTGTTCCAAGGTCAATACCTATCGCTTTACCCATAATTATTCACCTCATTCCTTTCCATTATTATTATTTGATGGATCCAGCGATCCGGGGCGGCCCTTTCTAAATAGAGTTCGGTTTATGAGCCTGCCCCAAGCTTTATCTTAAAATTTTAAGCCACAGGGGACGGTTCCATCGTCTTCCCTTCGGCCTATGGCTGCGCTTCGGGACGCTCGAACCGTTCCCCGTGGCGCCGCTTATCATTCAACAAGGGCAATAGGCTATAGTAGTTACACCTATTATTTTTATTCCATGATTCCGTCGCTTGCCACTTTAACCCAGATGCATTCACTGGCATGGCCGGCCAGCTCTTCTTTAATCTTGCTGTGAATATCTTCCATGTCTTTTTTGGTCTGGCTAAAAATTTCGTTACAACCCTCATCAAGGTTTAAATCGATCCCTTCCTGGGCCAGGCTGCTCACTTTTTCTAAGTGCTCATAGATTTGCGCGTATTTTTCCCTGGTAGCCAGGGCATCACGCATCATTTCAGTTTCTTCTTCATCGAGCAGTTCAAACTTTTCCTTCGGTGCACCGCACTTGGGGCATTCATCAGGAGGCTCTTCGCCTTCATGCAAATAACCGCATACCTCACATCGCCACATCTTCATTCAACTTTTCCCCTTTCCAAACAATAAAATTATAGATAGTTAATACACTACAGGCTAAGCATGTTAGTTTTAAACAGTGACGCTTAGTTTAAGTCTTTCACCCTTCGAGGCCTTGGCCAGATCTTTGTCGAAAGTTAAAATCATCAGCTCGGGAAACTCTTTTTGCAACGTTTTAGCTGTGGCCAGATGCCACAATCCCGCCCCCCGGAGCGGCCATCTTCCGGCCAATTCCCGCAGGGACATGGTGTCCGGGACAATATTAAGCCTGCTCCAGGGTCCGAATTCAAGCATGTCAAAGAGCGAATCAACCATTAATTCCGGCATCAGCTGTTCTCTTTGAATTTTGCTGATCACGGTAAACACTTCAGCTATTGACAGGGTTGTCAGTAAATGCACGCCTTTCTGCCGGGCTTTTCCCATAGCTAAATCACTGTACCTGTCTTTAAACAGGTAAGAAAGCAGCGCTGTCGAATCCCAGTATATTACAGCCAGCCGCTCATTCATCGTTTCTTTCCTCCCGGATATAGCTTTGGATATTTTCACCGGGCAGTTCAACAGGACTGGGATGGATTACTTTTTTTTCCGGACATGATTCAATCAATCCACAGCTTTCATAGTTTTTTATTCTCTCTTCCAGCGATAAAGTCTGCCCCTGGGCCGGAACCAGCTTTGCTACCGGAGTTCCTCTATCAGTAATGACTATTTCCATCCCGTCACGGACATCTTTGATTAACTTGCTCAGGTTAATTCTTGCTTCCCTGATACCGATGTAATTCTTTTTCATGACAATCACGTCCTAATGTAGTCACTGTTACTACATTCAATTATAGCGGTGGTTGCCTGGTTTGTCAATACTATTTGCGTACACAAGCACCACAATTTTTAATCCATTATCAGTTCATCATGGAAGGGAAGGAATCAAGGAGCTGCTGTCGAATAAAAGATACAGAAGTTAGAATTAAGTGATGTATTACCTGGTTGTGTTCATAAATACTTTTTTGGAAAGGAGTTATTTTTACTTTGCTATCCCTGGAGAACATATCGTTGGAACTTGAAGTAGAAGAAAGAAAAGTGCCTATCTTAAATGATATTAATTTAATTTTTGAGGCCGGCAAAATGTATGCCTTAACCGGTCCAAACGGCAGCGGAAAATCTTCTGTAGCCCGGGTGGCCATGGGCATTTATAAGCAGACTGCGGGCCAGGTTTTTTATAACGGGGAAGATATAAGCGGTCTCGGTATTACGGAGCGAGCCAGAAAGGGTATCGGTTATGCTTTTCAACATCCGGCCCGTTTTAAAGGGATGCCGGTAAAAGATATGCTGGAGCTGGCCTTTAAGCATTCCGATGGTTATAACTGTCAGGTCCTGCGCGATATTGGTTTATGTCCTGATGATTACCTGGAACGAACCCTGGACAACAGCCTGTCGGGTGGAGAAATTAAAAGGATCGAAATAGCCACCTTGCTGGCCTTAAATCCAAAGGTGCGTATTTATGACGAACCGGAAGCCGGGATAGATCTGTGGAGTTTTGAACAGCTCATCGATGTTATCGGCAACAGCCACCGCGAAGACACCACTACTGTGGTAATTTCTCATCAAGAAAAAATCCTGAACATGGTCGATGAAATTGTCCTGATTGAAAACGGCACCGTAAGTATGCGGGGCAGCAGGGACGAAATCTGGCCGCGGATCAAGGAAAGCGCCGAATGCTCTTGCCGTAGAAGTTGCCGATTGGAGGAAGATATCTATGCTGACTGCCCTCGATAAAAAGCTGTTGCAGGAAGTAGCTGATTTACACGGCGAACCGCCGGGAGCTTTTAATATAAGAAAAGACGGAAAAGGCATTGAGCGCCGATCCCTGGATGGGATTGAGATTAACCCCAAAAAGGATCAACCCGGCATTGATGTTATTGTCGCCCCGGGTAAAGAAGGAACCGTGCATATCCCGGTTATTTTAACTGAAACCGACCTGTCTGATCTGGTATATAATAAGATTGAAATCGGGGAAGGGGCCAATATTACGCTTGTTGCCGGCTGCGGGATTCACAATCCCGGCCAGGGCAAAGCCCAGCATGATGGAGTGCATGAGATTATAGTCCGCAAAGGGGCCCGCCTGGTTTATACAGAGAAACATTTTGGTGAAGGCGAAGAAGGCGGGAAAAGAGTCCTGAACCCGAAAACGGTCCTGCTGGTGGAAGAAGGAGCTTACGCAGAACTTGAACTGGTTCAAATCCGGGGAGTTGATGAGACTTTCCGCGTTACCGAGGCTGAAGTGATGGCCGGAGGGCGACTGGTTATGTACGAGCGCCTGTTGACCGATAAAGAGCAGACAGCCGAATCAGATGTGCTGGTCAAATTGATGGCCGAAGAAAGCACTGCCCGGATTGTTTCCAGATCTGTCGCCCAGGGGTCATCCAGTCAAAAGTTTTATCCCCGCTTGCTTGCTTATGGGCCCGGACGGGGACATGTGGAATGCGATTCGATTATTATGGATCAAGCCACCGTGCGCTCAGTGCCCGAAATATGGGCAGAAAACTCTGAAGCAGAGCTGGTCCATGAAGCTGCTATTGGCAAGATTGCCGGTGAGCAGCTGATCAAGTTGATGTCTCTGGGTTTAACCGAAGAAGAGGCCGAAGAGGCGATTATCAGCGGATTTCTTAAATAGTATTTATGTAAAAAATGCGTTATACGGTGCGGAGGGCTGTGCTTGGGCATTATCACCATTTCGCGAGAGTTTGGCAGTGGCGGCGAAATCGTCGCCCGCTTTGTGGCCGAAAAAACCGGTTTTTTATTAGTCAACAAAGATACAATTGTCCGGGGCCTGGCTGAGCACGGAATTCAAGTGCCGAAACCCAATAAAGAAGACCTTGGAGCTAAAGAGCAGGAAGGCCAGGGTGAAGGCAAGTATATTGAAGCGATGCATGACTTTATTTACGATCTGGCCATCCGTAACAACCTGGTCATCCTGGGGCGGGGCGGCACAATTCTATTTCACGATTACCCGCCGGCTTTACATGTTCGGATCATTGCCCACTTTACTGAAAGAGTTCGCCGGGTAATGAAAACTTATGATCTGGCTTCTGAAACTGCTGTCAGGCTGGTTAAAGAACAGGATCGAGAAAAAATCCGCTATTTCAGGCAAATTTTTAATAGCAACTGGAATAACCTGCGCCTCTACGATATGGTTTTAAATACCGAAAAAATGGATTTTGAGGATACCGCCGATCTGATTATTGCCGCTTACCGTATCCACGCTGAACCGCGTGAAGTAAAAGATGCGCCTCCCCCCGGCGAGATAGAAGAAAGAATTTCTATTCCTCAGGCTGAGGCGGAAGCGGAAATGTTTATGCATCCCAGCGAAGAAGAATTTGCCCACATGCTTGACTTCTACAGGATCCGCTGGCAGTATGAACCGCGCACCTTTTTTTTGGAATGGGATAGTGAAGGAAATGTGGTTGAGGCCTTTTCGCCTGATTTTTACCTGCCTGATCAGGATTTGTTTATTGAGCTTACCACTCAGAAACCCCGTCAGGCCTGGAAGAAAAACCGCAAGATCAGGCGGATGAAAGAGCTTTACCCGGATATTAGCGTTCGTTTAATCGACAAAAGAGGTTTTGAAAGCCTGCTTAAAAAACACAGTATTGACCAGGATGAAGGAGAAGATGGTGACAATTGAGCGAAAAAAACTTGTACGGCCATGATCAGTTGAATATTATTTATGACCAGGCCCAGATCGAAACGAAAATTACAGAAATGGGTAAAAAAATCTCTGCTGATTATGCCGGCCTGGATTTAATTCTTGTAGGCGTGCTGCGCGGCAGCATTTTTTTTCTGGTGGATTTAACCCGGAAAATGCATATTCCCTTTGCCATTGATTTTATCAGTATTTCGAACTACAGCGAACAAACCGATGCCACCGGCGTGGTGCGTATCACCAAAGACCTGGACTTAAGTATTACCGGCAAACACGTCCTGGTGGTTGAAGATATTGTTGATACCGGCCTTAGCCTCGGCTATTTGCTGCGCAACCTCAGATCAAGGAATCCGGCCAGCTTAAAAGTCTGTACGCTTGTAAATGTGGAAGCACGGCGCATTGTTGAAGTACCCGTTGATTACAAAGGTTTTGATACGCCTAATGTGTTTGTGGTCGGTTATGGCCTTGATTATAATGAAAAGTATCGTAACCTGCAGTTTATTGCCCAGTTTGACCGCCCCTAGCGTAAAGAATAGCAGATTTTTTTAGTTTAAAGTAACCTGGCAGCGATCAAATTTAGCAAAGGGGTGATACTGTCCGTTTAAGGATAGGGCTAAACAAAAAAGCACATATAAAAACCAGGTCCCAACAAACCTGTGGTTTCAACCTGCAGAATTTCTTTCCCCGGCCTTCTGCGGTCGCTTCAGCTACCCCTACAGGCAACTTATTACGGCCTCCGGCCAGTTTTCGCAAATCCTGCGCTGCGGTTTTCCGATGCTTCCCGGCAAATTCCGGTTTTACCCTTCCTTTACCTTTCAGCTACCGTTCCTTTCAGCTGCCCGATTTTCTTGGATGTTGCGGTTTCCAATCCAGGCTTTCGCCTTTTTCTTCTACCGATTATCCCTTCTAACCGAACCCGGCTCACCTTTCAGTCTCTCGGAACCTGGTAAAAGTATAATAGCACGGTGTTGCTGGCTTGTCAATAGTTTTTCTAAAATTTATTTAAAAAAAACTATTGGATTTTTTATCTGAAGAAACTATTAAAAGGAATCCTGCTAAGTTTATCTAATATGTAGGTAGAAAGCAAAACATGTTACTTTGCCCGGGCTGCGGGCTTAAGCTTAACTCCCCGGCTGCGATTCCGCCCGCTGGCCCAGGCCGGTTGTTATGGGCGGCTAACCAAGCCGGAATATTGATCAGGATAACAGGAGTATTCTATAATGGCACAAGATCAGAACAAAGGACAATTGCAAAAATTAAATGAGGGCGAGCAGTTATTTAACAGCAGGCAGGAGCAGCAGAAAAAAAAAGGTAGTGTAGCGGCTGTGCGCGGCAGCGTGGTTGATGCTCATTTTCCCGGCACCCTGCCCCCGCTTTACAACCAGCTGAAGGCCGGACCAGAAGGCAGGGTAGTGATCGAAGTAGTATCGCATCACCGGGGCGGCATTGCCCGGGGCATCGCCTTATCTCCAACCAGCGGCCTGCGCCGTGGCGATCCCGTCATCGATGCTGGAACCATGATTGAAGTTCCGGTAGGCAAAGCAGTCCTGGGGCGTATGTTTAATGTGTTTGGCGAAACCATTGATGAAAAGGGCCCCCTTGAAGAAACCGAAAGACGCGGTATCCACCGCCCGCCCGCTTCCATCTCGAGGCGGGTAACAAAAGCTGAAATATTTGAAACGGGAATTAAAGCCATTGATCTTCTAACCCCCCTGGAACGGGGCGGTAAAGCCGGGCTTTTCGGCGGGGCCGGCGTGGGTAAAACGGTTTTAATTACTGAATTGATTAATAATACTGTGGGTAAATACGAAGGGGTTAGTATCTTTTGCGGCATTGGGGAAAGGTCCCGGGAAGCGGAAGAGCTCTACCGCGATATCAAGGCAGCCGGTGTCCTTGACAATACCGTGATGATCTTTGGCCAGATGAATGAACCACCCGGAGCCCGTTACCTGGTGGGCCATTCAGCCCTGACCATGGCCGAATATTTTAGAGATGATGCCAGGCAGGATGTTTTACTTTTAATCGATAATATTTTCCGTTTTGTGCAGGCCGGATCAGAAGTTTCCGGGCTTTTAGGCAAGATGCCTTCCCGGGTGGGTTACCAGCCCACACTTTCAACCGAAATTGCCGAGCTGCAAGAACGAATATCCAACACAGCAACCGGGGCCATCACTTCGATCCAGGCTGTTTACGTTCCGGCCGACGATTTTACCGATCCTTCTGCTACCCATACTTTTGCCCATCTTTCGGCCTCCATTATTTTATCGCGTAAAAGGGCCAGTGAAGGGCTTTATCCGGCTGTTGATCCGCTGCAGTCCTGGTCTAAAATGCTTACTCCCCTGGTGGTCGGCGAGAGGCATTACCTGGTTGCCCAGGAGGTGCGGCGCACCCTGGCCGAATACGAAGAACTTAAAGATATTATTGCCATGCTGGGGATGGAAGAGCTGTCCCAGGAAGACCGGAGGGTGGTCAACCGGGCCCGGCGCCTGGAGCGCTTTCTGACACAGCCCTTTGTGACTACTGAACAGTTTACCGGCTACAGCGGCCGGGTGGTAAACTTAGAAGATGCCCTGGACGGCTGCGAGCGGATTCTAAATGATGAATTTGCTGAACGCGGCGAATCCGATCTGTACATGCTCGGTAAAATCGGAGAGCTGAAAAGCAAATCCGGAAAAGACGAGCAGGAAAAAGACGACAACCCTGCAGACGATAAGCCTCCTTCTGAAGAAGAGGGTCGGCCGGGGTCCGGTGCTGCCGGCGAAAAAGAAGATGATGAGTCTGCTTGATGAATACTAAATCAAAACTGGTTTTAGCAGGTAAGGAGATCCGGGAGGGTGAAGCTTGAACTTAAAAATATTGCTGCCATCGGGAGTGCTTTTGGATGAAGAGGTGGCTAAAGTAACCGCCGAGGCTGAAAACGGCTTTTTTACCCTGCTGCCGCGCCACATCGACTTTGTAGCCGCCCTTGTTCCGGGCCTCTTTGCCTACCAGTCCTCAGATGGGGCTGAGCATTATCTGGCGGTGGATGAAGGAATTTTAGTCAAACAGGGTGAGCAGGTCTATGTTTCGGCCGCCCGGGCCGTGGCCGGGGATGATTTGGCCCGCCTGCAGGATACGGTGGAAAAGGAGCTGAAAGTGCTCGGAGAAAGCGAAAAGAAAGCCCGGACGGTAATGTCCCGCCTTGAAGCTGATACCCTGCGGCGGTTTACCCGCCTGGGAGGGGAGCGCTGATGAAAAGGGATCATTCCGGCGACAAAAAGAGAA
This sequence comes from Syntrophomonadaceae bacterium, assembly GCA_003567725.1. Lineage (GTDB taxonomy): Bacteria > Bacillota > Dethiobacteria > DTU022 > DTU022 > B1SED10-74M. The sequence goes on from PWYU01000092.1 coordinate 16,205, forward strand.
AAGATGATTTAAAAGAGCAGCAGGCCAAAGACAGTAAAGATAGCGCTGGTTTGTCCGGCACTGTGGGGAAAAAGGCCAAACGGCGGATCAAAGCCCGGCAGACCAGAGAGCGCAGTGTCTGGTTCGGGCTGGGCATGTTCGGCATGGTCGGCTGGACTATTGCTATAACTACCCTGCTGGGGGTTGGTTTAGGGTTATGGATCGATCGCACCTGGCCGGGCCCTTACTCCTGGACCCTGACCCTGCTTTTTATCGGACTTATCCTGGGCTGCTTTAATGCCTGGTACTGGGTCAACCGGGAAAGCCGCACCGATGAAGGCGAAGAAGATCAATAAAGCGCTGGTGGCAAGTACAGGTAGCTGATGGCAATTACAGTTAATGGAAAATAAACAACCGGGAATGGGAAATAAAAAATGGCACAAACTGCCGACCTGAAAGCTTAAATAGCTTTAGCGCGCGCTTATGCCCGGAAGCGAAAGAAGGGAAAAACAAAAAAACGGGAGTTAAGCTTGGACTTTAATACTTATTGGTTCTTCGCAGACAACACGAGGCTGACGGGGCATAAAGAAAGGGGCGTTTTTAAAGGTGGCCTGGTTACATCTGGTTATGGCTGTCCTGGCCGGTTTTTTGCTCGGGGGGGTTTTTTTCGGGGGGCTCTGGTGGACCGTAAATAAGCTTGATGCTAACACTCGCCCGGCCCCGCTATTAATAGTGAGCTTCCTGGTACGCACAGCCGTCCTGCTGGCCGGGCTTTATTTTCTCCTGGACGCAGGCTGGCAATACCTTTTAGCCGCCATGTTTGGTTTCTTAACCGCCCGGACAGTGTTAACCTTTAAATACAAACCCGAGAAAAAAGGGCAGCGGGCTTGAATTTAAAGAATATTACTGATCAAGGCTGTTAAAGAGCAAAATAAAATTTTTTAAGCAGCATTAAGGAGGTTTGCAGGTCATTGACTATTAACCCCGATGAGATTGTCCTTTTTCAATGGGGCTGGTTCAAGATTAACTCTACCATTGCTTTCACCTGGCTGGTGATCTTGTTTTTAACTTTCGGATCCTGGCTGATCACCAAAAAACTGTCCAGTGCAGGTGAATTATCGCGCTGGCAGAACCTGCTTGAAGTGCTGATTAACGGGATCAAGCTTCAAATCCGCGAGGTAAGCCGCCAGGAACCGGGCCCCTACCTGCCCTTTGTGGGAACCCTGTTTATATTCATTGCCATGTCCAATATTTTGGCTATTGTTCCCGGCTACGTCCCCCCGACCAGCTCGCTGTCGACCACCGCCGCACTGGCCATCTGTGTTTTTATCGCCGTGCCGGTTTTTGGTATAGCCAGCCAGGGAGTATTAAATTATTTAAGGCAGTACTTACAGCCGACATTTTTCATGTTGCCTTTTAACCTCATCGGGGAGCTGAGCCGAACTCTTGCTTTAGCGGTGCGCCTTTACGGCAACATGATGAGCGGGACCATTATCGTTGCCATTCTTTTGACCATAACCCCGCTTTTATTCCCAGTCGTTATGCAGGCTTTAGGCCTGCTTACCGGCCTGATCCAGGCTTATATCTTTGCCATCCTGGCCATGGTTTATATCTCTTCGGCCAGTAAGGCCCATGAAGAAATAGCTAAAAAAGGAGAGGAATAGTATGGATGCTTTAGCTTTAGTAGGTGTTATTTCCATTGCCACAGCCGGGCTGACCATCGCTTTTGGCTCCATTGGTCCGGCTCTTGGCCAGGGGCGCGCTGTATCGCAGGCCTTGAGTTCGATTGCCCAGCAGCCCGATGAGGCCAACACTATCACCAGGACCCTTTTTGTAGGGCTGGCTATGATTGAATCAACGGCGATTTACTGTTTTGTGGTAACCATGATCCTGATTTTTGCCAACCCCTTCTGGAACTATTTCTTGCCTTAAACTGGTAGCAATGATCATAGTGCAGAAAAAAGGATTAAACCAGCAGCCATAAAACAGCGCGATTAAAAGAAGCCTGAGTGACGAGGAGAAGGTTTATGATTATTGACTGGTATACTATTATCTTTCAAATTATCAATTTCATGATCTTAGTATTTTTGCTGCGGCGCTTTCTTTATGGCCCGGTTATCCGCGCTATGGATGATCGGGAGAAGAAAATAATCCAGCGTGAGAAAGATGCATCAGCAAAGAAAAAGCAAGCCGAAGAGGAAGCGCAGCGCTACCAGAGCCAAAAGGCAGCGCTAAAAGAACAGGAAGAGGAGATCTTTGAAAAAGCCCAGGCGGCGGCAGAAAAACAAAAGCGAGAGCTGCTTGATCAAGCCCGGCAGGAGGTTGATCAAACCAAACGCCGCTGGCAGGAATCATTTGAGCGTGAAAAAGAAACCTTTATCAGCGAACTGCGCCGCCGCATCGGCCAGCAGGCCTGCGCTGTGGCCCGCAGCTGTTTAAAGGACCTGGCAGATACCCGCCTGGAAAAGCTAATCTGGGAAGTTTTCTTAAATAAGCTTAAAAACCTGCCGGAAGAGGACCGCCTGGAGCTTAAAAAAGCGCTGGAAGCAGAAGGTGGAACTATCACCTTGAAAAGCGCTTTTGAAACCAAACCTGGGCAGTTAAAAGAGCTTGAAAAAGCTTTAGAAAAGCTATTTTCTGATGCAGGAGCGGATTTCAAACTGGCCGCAGCCATTGAAGAAGGCCTGATCTGCGGGCTGGAGCTTGACGCCGGCGGCTACCGCCTGGCCTGGAGTATGGACAGCTACTTAGAAGATGTAGAAGAACAGGTTTTAAAAGAGCTTGAGCAAAACGCACTTTCCGGACAAAAGGCTGGCGCTGAAGGGGAGGTGTCCGGTAATGGCCGATCATAAGCCTGTTCAGGGTTCGCTGCTTGATTCCCTGCGGGGTGCTGTAAACGGTGCTGACCGGGCATTTGACAGGGTCCTTAAGGAAGCAGGAACCGGGCCAAGGGTGGAGGAGAGCGGCACTGTTATATCCACCGGAAGCGGCATCGCCCTTGTTTCTGGCCTGGAAGGAGTGCGGGCCGATGAGCTGGTTGAATTTACAGGGGGCATCACCGGGATCGCTTTTAACCTTGATCCGGGCCAGGTCGGGGTGATTATGCTCGGCTCTTCAGAGCAGGTTGCTTCGGGAGACCGGGTCCGCCGTACCGGCCGGGTGGTCGATATCCCCGTCGGCGAAGGCCTGCTTGGCCGGGTTATAGACGCATCGGCCGCCCCTCTTGACAACCTGGGCCCCATTATTTTTGAGGAAAGAAGGCCGGTTGAGCGCGAAGCCCCGCCCATCATGGCCCGTTCGCCGGTCACTGAACCGCTTCAGACCGGTTTGAAAGTAGTAGATGCCTTGATTCCCGTGGGCCGGGGCCAGCGGGAATTAATCCTGGGCGATCGCCAGATTGGCAAAACTGCCATAGCGCTGGATACGATTATCAACCAGGCTGATAAAGATGTGCTCTCTGTCTATTGCGCTATCGGCCAGCAGGGGGCCGATGTGGCCAAGTTCATTGCCCAGCTGCGCGATTATGGAGCGATGGAGTATACCACTGTGGTAGTCGCTTCCGGGGACGGGCCGCCGGGACTGCGCTTTATTGCCCCTTACGCGGCGACTACTATAGCTGAATACTACATGGAGCAGGGCCGCGACGTGGTGATAATCTATGACGATCTGACCCTGCATGCCCGGGCGTACCGGGAGTTGTCTTTGCTGCTGGAGCGTCCGCCGGGCCGGGAGGCCTATCCCGGGGATATTTTTTACCTGCACTCCCGGCTGCTGGAACGCTCCACCCACCTGCGCGAAGAATATGGCGGCGGTTCGCTTACCGCCCTGCCGATTATTGAAACCCAGGCCCAGAATATTTCAGCCTATATCCCCACCAACCTGATCTCGATTACAGACGGACAGATCTATCTTTCCCCTAATTTGTTCCAACGCAACCACCTGCCGGCAATTGATGTTGGTAAATCAGTTTCCCGGGTAGGAGGAAAGACCCAGCTGCCGGCTTACCGGGCCGTGACCGGTGACCTGCGCCTCTCCTATGCTCAGTTTGAAGAGCTGGAAATGTTTGCCCGGTTCGGGACCCGCTTAGATGAAAAAACCCGCCAGACTATTGAGCGCGGACGCCGGGTGCGCAAGGTTCTTACCCAGCCCGAACTGCAGCCGCTGACCATCCCGGAGCAGATTGCCTCCCTGCTGGCGGTAACAGAAGGGCTTTATGATCAAATGGCGGTTGAAAAGATTCCGGCAGCGGAAAAAAAGGTCAGGGAAGCGGTAATTTTAAAGCTGCCCGAGATCTGTAATAAGATCGAGGCCGGTGAACTTTTATCGGAAGAAGATCAGGCTGCTATTATCAAAACAGCCCGGGAAGCGTTTGAAAGCGAAAGCGAAAATACAGCTGATCTTAAAGACAACCTTTCAGCAGAAAAAAACGGGAGCCAGAAAGATTCTTCATGAAAAGCTTAAGCTTTAAGTTCAAGCTTAATTGTGAAGATGAATTGATTTAATTGAAGATGAACTGGTTTAAAAGGAAAGGATTATCTTAAGTGAGCTCAACCCTTGAATCTCTGCAAAAACAAATTGCCAGCGGTGAAGATCTTTCTTCCATCGTCAGGACTATGAAAGCCCTGGCCGCTACCAGTGTACGCCAGTATGAAAAAGCGGCGGAATCCTTAGACGATTATTACCATACGGTGGAGCTGGGCTTATCGGTGGTGCTAGCTTCTTCTGAACAGGCTTTTGCTGCGCCGCCCCCGGATCCAAACAGCACCGGATTAATGCTCGTTTTTGGTTCCGATCACGGCCTGGCCGGCCGTTTTAACGAACAGATTGTTTCTTACGCCCTTGCAAGTACAGGGCCCGATAAATGGGGCGGTCTCGATGATGCTTCCAGAACCTATATCGGCATCGGTGAACAGGCCATCAGCAGGTTAAATGCGGCCGGTACTGCAATGCCTGAAGAGTTTAACATGCCATCTTCAATCAGTGCCATTACCCCCTTTATCCAGCTCTTACTTGAAACCATTGATGCAAGGCGCAGGCAGGAAGGTAACTTGCGGGTCCTATTATTCTACAACCGCCCGCATGCCGGCGGTTTCAGCCCGCAAACTGAAATCCTGCTCCCCGTAGATTTAGAAAGCCTGCGGCAGGCCAGGCTGACCTGGGAGTCCCGCTCACTGCCAACTTTCACTATGGCTTCAGAACAGCTGATACCGGCCTTGCTGCGCCAGTATTTCTTCGTTTCGCTCTACCGGGCCTGCGCGCTCTCGCTGGCCGCTGAAAACACCAGTCGCTTAGCTGCCATGCAGGCGGCTGAAAAAAACATCAATGAGCGCCTCGATCAGCTAAAAACCCACTTCCAGCAGGAGCGTCAGGCTGCTATAACTGAAGAACTGCTCGACATCATCTCCGGATTTAAGGCTGTTAGTAAGAAATCATAGAA